>JBKHIS010000042.1:0-10884 GCA_046538535.1 Hadesarchaea archaeon
CCGACATTGAAAGGACTGAATTTTTTAAAAGAATAGAAATCACCAGAGAGTTTCGGCTCACAACCAGCCTATTAATAAAGAAACAGTGGAAAATACCGTGAGAAACAAAGACAACAAATTAAAAAAACAAATTTTCCTTCTCCTGATTGTTCATTCTCGCGGCTTGGTTATTCGCCGGCATTCTATCGCTGTCGAGAGTCCGAACCGCTCCTTAAAAGTCCAGTCACGAACTGAACAGGAATGATGGTGCGGGGGGTGGGAGTCGAACCCACGAAGGCCCTACGGCCACCGGATGGCCTATCTTCGAGAGATCTTAAGTCCGGCCCCTTCGTCCGAAGCTCGGGCACCCCCGCAGAATCAATCGAATTTAAGGCGGCGATTACTCGGAACTATCTATATTTTCTCACACTTAATTTACCTACAATTTACTAATAACTAATTAAATTAAAAACACCAGCCTCTCTATTAGAAACGACTAGTGGATAACAGACCGTTAAGGATAGAAGTCCATTAAAAAAAGTTTCCCCGAATACTCAAAATTAAATCTTTGGAGGCTGATAGGATTCTCGTAGAGAGTGAAAGAAAAAAAAGTTGGACCATCGGCATATTTTTAACGGTAGCTATCGGAGGAGCGGTATTCCAAACGAGAGGACCTTTCCTGTCAAGCTTCGAGGCAACATTCGGAGTTTCGAAGAGCGTCCTTGGTTTAATGCCCGCAGCCAGCTCAATAAGTTTCTTGACTTCAGTGATTGTCTTCGGGATGAGATCCGGGAAAATCAACATAAAAAGACACCTTCTGGTAGGCATATTGCTAAATGGAATTTTCGTTTTCTTATTTGGATTAGCACCAACTTTCCTTATACTTCTAGGTTTCTTTATAGGAGAAGGTCTCGCAGCAGGTGTTCAAGGAGGACTTGGACGACCCCTTCTCGGACACTTTTTCCCAAAACGACGTGGATGGATATATAATCTTTACGATCTCTTCTGGGCAGTTGGGGCGGCTTCGGGACCCCTTTTCGCAAACTTATTTTTAAATATCGGGAACTGGAGATGGGCCTATATCATTCTTGCCATCGGTTTTATTCCGATAATAGTTCTCCTTCGCCATAACGATATGCCATCGGTCGAACACAAAGAGAAACCCTTAGATTTTGAAAAATTCGGAAAAATTCTAAAAAATCCGAAGATAATAGCCCTAATATCCCTTATTGTTCTCAACTCAGGTGTCGAAGGCATAACTTTCACCTGGCTACCCTATTTTGCAGAACAATACTTTTCCAGAACTATTTCAAACGTAATACTCTCGATCTTCATAGGCGCCTATATTCCTGGAAGGTTACTTCACAGTTGGCTTTCGGAACAAACTGAGTATAGATGGATCATACTCGTGGATTCACTCTTACTCATCCCCGCCGTCCTCGTTACTTTCGTCTTCTCAGCCGGGGGCTACCTCATGATAATTGCAGCGTGTATTTCGGGGTTCCTGATCTCCGGGATTTTCCCAACCGTACTAGCCTACGGTACAGACGAATTCCCTCAATACAGCGGACCCATTAATTCTCTCGCGATGAGTTCATCCACAGTTGGAATATCACTCTTCTCCGCAATTGTGGGACTCACAGCGGACGTATACACAATTGAAAAGGCAATGTATATACCGGCGATACTTGTATTTCTAGTTTTCATACTCGGCTTTCTTACAAATATTTCCCATAAGAAGTAAACTAAGCTCTGATAATATTAACTCCCAATAAATAACCCAATCAACAAAATTCACATAATTGACATTTAACTCATGAAATTCTCTAAGATCGAGTGATTAAGAACCTCTAGCGGATTTTTCATCCGGACTACGTACACCAGCTACAGCATATTTTAGATTCATACCTAGGATAGCTAAGCTTAAGTAATTGAGCAATAATAAGATACACTAAATTCAAGGAATCGAAACCGTGACAGGTAAAAACATATTAATCCCGTTCCCTGGAACAGAAATACCGGCGAAAGCGGAAGACAAAGCACTTGAATTATTGGATAAAGACGGTTCAATATATCTACTCAATATAGTTGATGAAGGACCAAAGAAGATAGTTGGCCACATGACAGGACAGCTTAGTGATGAAAGCGAGATAGTCCAAAACTTCGAGGAATCCAGAAAAAAACTCCAAGAAAAAAAGGCCAAGGAATACGAAGAGAATCTAGAAAAGAAAGCCGCAGAACACTCAGTTGCAGTTAAATTGCTCTTTACCACTGGAGATCCAGCAGAGGAAATTTTGAAGGTCATCGATGAATATTCGATCAATGCCATAGTAGTTGAAAGATTAAGAGACGGCCTAACTGAATTAATTCATGGAGATGAGTTGAACTACTTAACTGAAAACGCACCTTGCAGAGTACATATCGTCTGAATTCTCCCAATTATTTTTTATATTTACTTTTCTGGTCAGCCTTTCTGTATACGGACTCGTATTTTTGCTTCTCTTCCAATTTTTCCTCTATCCTGTCTTCGACTTCCTTCATCAACTCTTCCTTTTCGATTTCCTGCCCGTCTTCCACATTTGACAAAGGGAAACACCCCCCCCTCTAATCAAAATCTTTTAAAATTCGACAAAAATGTCCAGAACTTTTTTACCTCGCCCCGACATCCGTATAAAATTAAGTTCTTCATCAAATATGAATATATGCATTACAATCCTAACAAAAACCTAATCATTTAGCAGATCATCATATATACTTTCATACCGTCTAGCCTGAATAGGCCAAGTGCAATTTTGTAATTTTTCCTTACCCCTCTCCCCCAGATGTTTTACTCCCTGGGGATCATCGATTATGTAGTTAATCCCCCAAGCAATAGACTCCGGATAGGTATAGACCTTTATACCATTTTCAAAATTATCTATATTTTCACTTAGACCGCCAACATCCGTGGCCACCACGGCCTTCTTAGCATCCCAAGCCTCATATAAAACGAGACCAAATGGTTCGTTTCTGCTAGGGATGCAAACTATGTCAGCAGCATTTAAAACTTCCTTGTACTCATGATCCGAAACGTATCCTAGAATCCTTACGGAATCGGAGACTCCCAACTTGCCGACCAAATCTTCTATATAGTCCCTCATCCCCCCACGGCCAACTACTATAAACTTAGCATCCGGTTTATGACTTAACACATGAGGAATCGCCTTCACAAATAAATCAGGCCCCTTCTGGTACTCTATTCTGCCAACGAAAAGAATAACCGGGGCTAGAGGATGAATGTAGTATCCTTCCTTTATTTTTCCCGGATCCACACTTTCATTGTACCTACCCAACTCACCACCATTGGAAACAACCTCAATTTTTTTCTCCGGAACATCGTACAGCCACATCAACTCATCCTTCAAAGACGATGAAACCGTCGTGACTTTGTCCGCTATATACCCTCCGTACCACTCCTTACCAGAAATTTCATCGAATTCCCACCAGTCTCCAAATTCTCCTCCATTTCGAGCATATTCAGTTGAATGAAATGTCAAAACAATCGGATATCCTTTTTGTTTCAATTCGTGAAGTGCATCGACAACCATCCAATCGTGTCCATGCACAATATCAAAGCTTCCTATTTCTCTTTCGACATCGCGAAATCTCTGTAGCATTGACATACACATATTGTGAACGAAACCAATGATATTGTCGCTACCAGGAAAATCCACCCTATGGACGTGCACTCCATTAATGCGATCATATTCGGTTTGTTCCTTATCCGCGTCCACCCTAGTAAATAAATGAACTTCGTGACCAAGATCAGCCAATGCCCTGGTAATCTTCGACACAGCCTGGGCCAAACCTCCGACCCTGAACGAATGCAGGGACTCCCAAGAGAAAACTGCAATCTTATATCCCTTTTTATTTTCTTCTGTCATTTTCTTACCTAAAGTTAGGATTACCTTTTAAGATTTTTTTCCATTTAAAATAATTCCTATTCAAACTTAGAACTCCAAAACTTTATTCTCAAAATCCGACAAAATGTTCGTAAAAGCCTCGAAAACCTCGAATGGGGTCTGCTGACTGAAATAATTATGAACTTCTTGAGATGGTCCCAAACCAGTGTACATATAGTAAAGATGATCGCTTATCTGCAGGAGCCTCCAAATCTTTAAAAGTTTCTCATCTCCCGTTTTCTTGACCTGGGGTCCAATATTCTTGATTTTTCGAAAACAATACTGTTGCATTGAATTTCCCAACCAAGCATCCGTACCTCTAGCTACATCGGCCCATGAAACGGTATCATAGTCATCAACATCAATATTTCCTACAGGACTCCTATCGGAAATATCGGAAGGTGTAACAAAGTCCAAATTATCACGGCGCAATACCTCCTTGGGAAGCCAGCGCAAAAAGTCGTGAATGCCAGTTCCTGGATATTGATGTTCACCAAAAGTCTCATAATCGACAAAAATATTAACGCAATCTCCTTCAACGGAGGAAAGCCACTCTGCATACTTATCCGCCGTCAATGGATATTCCTTCCACTTCTTGTTCGAAAATCGAAAAGCTACATCATCGGAAAGACGATAGTCCCTCAATAGAGTCCTTATATCGGATACTTTCGATTTATAAATATAGTGCGGAGACCGCCAACCAAGTATTTTTCGAGCGCCCTCGGTAAAGACAATTTTGTACCCCATTTTATCCAAAGTTTTCGATATTGAATTGTTATAAAGAAACTCCGTGTTTTCAAAAGTCCTCGGTTTCTGATTAAATAATTTATCAACAAGGGCCCGATGTTCCTTTACCTGTCCCCGGAACTCGGCTCGGCTCGACGAGTACAAACTAGCCAAAGAATGATAGAATGTTTGATCCAGAAACTCCACACAGCCTGTATCCGACAACTTTTGAAACGACTCAATAACTTCAGGATACCACTTCTCACACTGCATAAGAAAAACTCCAGATATACTAAATGAAACTTTAAATTCTTTTTCTTCACCGGAAAATCTCCTTATGTTCTCCAGTATTATTTCATTTGAAGGGAGATAACAATTCTCCACAACTCTTTCGAGGATTTTTCTATTCCAATCATTATCAAAGTAAAGATCAAACAGGTTCTCGTGATCAACTCCAATACCTTCTTCCCTTTCAAAATTCCGATTTATCCTAAATGGCTGATGAACCTCAAAACCAAGACAGATATCAGGCATTTATCCCCCTCACATATATTCCTCTTCAAATTGGGGCCGGATACCCTTAAAATCCTCCACATAAGCCCTTATCAATTCCGCAACGCTCCATGCCTGAGATATACATCCTCCCGGTCTATAAGGTTCATCCCCATCAAATACCTCAGCTACCGTTCCAAGACCATGTTCCCCCAGATGTCTGTCCAAAAAAGGTTTTAAAATTTCTTCCGCAAATTCCTCAACTTCACCTTTTCCTCCAAATTTCCTTAGCGCTGTAAGATACGGGCCCCAGAGCCATGTCCATACAGTTCCCTGATGATACGCCTTATCCCGATCTTTCATGTTTCCACCGTAAGACTCTCTGAATTCCTTAGAGTTCTTGCTCAAACTCCGCAAACCATAGGAAGTGAGTAATTCCTTTTTTATGACAGATAGTAGCGAATTCGCTTTATCTATTCCAAGCACAGGAAAAGGGAGACTCAAAGCAAAAATTTGATTAGGCCTATTTCTACTATCCTTGAATCCACCATTCACGACATCGTAAAGATATCCTCTATCAGAATCCCAGAAATTTCTCACAAAGCTATCCCTCACTTTTTCACATATACCATTCCACTCGTTCTCGAAGCCCAATTTTTCGGAGAGAATATCGTATATTACGAGTGCATTATACCAAAGTGCATTAATTTCCACAGGTTTTCCCTCCCTTGGAGTCACACACTTTCCACTCACCCTCGCATCCATCCAGGACATTCCCTCAGAACACCAAACCAGTCCATCCTTATCCACTTGAACCCTGCCGTCGGCGCCCTCAAAAAAACCTTCCAGAATATCATCCAAAACGCCCTTAATTCGTTTCGCTAGTTTCAAGTCCCCAGTATAAGTGAGATACTTGTAAAGACAATAGAAGTAAAGAAGGGCAGCGTCTGCGGAATTGTACTCAGAGCCGCTTACGCCCACTCTATTTGGAATGAGACCATTTCTTTCCCTTTTTCCCATTGTTAGAAGCGCCTTTTTGGCTTCTTCAAACCTTCCTAGAACCAGTGCAAGCCCTGGTATGGAGATTAGGGAATCCCTACCCCAGGTCGAAAACCAGTGATAACCAGCTATAACACTTTCATCCATTACAAGGAAGGAGTCTGAAGCTCTTAAGAGCGACTTAAAAACCGGATCCTCTTTACCGTAACTGTACGATGAAAAATTGTAAAGGAGGTTATTCAGCCTAGCCAGTGTATAAAGGCGCAATTTCTCGAACTTCGAAGGATCCTGGCTGTAAAGATTCCTATATGTCCTTTTGGATCCAGCACCTGCTGAGGCCAAGAAGTTAAATTTTTCCTGTTCGTCTTTTAGAATGATCTCAAAACTCCCGGGATTATAATGATCCTCTCTAAAAGAAAAACCCCTATTTCTTTCCTTTTCGTACTCCATATCACTATACCATCTATCCTCCTCGGAGAGATTTGATGCCCTATAGATCATTCTATCACTGCCCATGAAAAGAAATGGCTCGTCATTCTTCTTGAGGGAAATTTCCACCGAATAAGAACTCGGCGATTGAACAAAGGCTTGCCAAGGATCACGAGTAGCAATCTCATCGATCTTCCTATTATTTATCAGGGGGCGCGCACAAAACTTGCATTCATCCTCCGTGTTCTTACGCAGAGTATAACTAACGACCACTGCATTTCTCCAATAGGGCATGAAAATACTCTTTTTCAGGGAGATTCCATTCAAAGAAAAATAAAATGAAGGTATTGGATCGTATTCAAATCTCAGCTGATGTTCATATCCTTTGGGATGTATAGTGCCGGGGTACTCATTTGTGGAAAGTTCAAAAGTTTTGCCCCCTATCGTTATTTCCTCTTCAAGCTTCGATAGAAAAAGTCGCCTATCCCAAGGAGGATTCCTGGGAGAAATAAGCAAACCGTGATATTTTCTCGTATTCATACCAATTACTGTGGAAGAGGAATAACCCCCGCGTCCATTAGTAGTAATCCACTCATTTGACATCGCAAATTTCAGGTCTCGCAATTCCTCGGATCCAAAGGCAATATTAATATTATCTCAACTCCGATTCTTGAATAATTATTAAACAGAGGAATAGTATTAAATTCAGCCGTTACAATTCTCCACCAACTTTCGGTAATATTCCAAAGTCTGTTCAGCTACTTTATCCAAGGTATAATTGTTCAGAACCCTCTCCCGCCCGTTCTTTCCCAACTTTTTCCGCAGAGACTTATCTTTAAGAAATTCAATGGAAAACTTCGCTATGTCATCCGGACTATCCGGATCCACGTGAGAACCACATCGGTGAGGACCGGACGCTATAACCTGTTCCCTAAATCCGCTAACGCCCTTTGCACCAACTATCACTGGCTTTCCCATGCTCATTGCTTCCGTGCAGACTATCCCGAAAGGTTCGTATCTCGAAGGAAAGACCGCCAAATCACAAGCAGCATAATACATCAAACGCTCTTCCTCGCTGACCCACTCAAACTTCGTGATAACATTTTCCTCCAGATCGTAAGAATCCACGAGATCCTTCAAGGAATCCTCCTGTTCTCCCACCCCTAATACCACAAGCTTCGCATCAGGGACCTCCTCTAAAATCAAAGGCATCGATCTGGCGAGAGGTTCTATACCTTTAACCCATGTAAGCCTCCCCACATAAAGCATCATAGGATCATCTCCGACTCCAATTTTTTCCCTGAATCCTCTAACCTTATCTTCGGAGAACGTATCCCTATCGGGATCGTATTTCTCATGGTCCACGCCATTCGGAACTGCTCTTATCTTTTCAGGCTCGTAACCTAAAGAGATAAGATGACCCTTCATAGCATCGCTAACTGTAATTACGAGATCCGCATTCTTAGCACCCGACTTTTCCAGCCTCTTTATTGTCTCAGAACCCTGGTGAGTCCTACCTTGCTCGGTTGAGTGTACATGAAAAACCATAGGTATATCCAGAGAGTCCTTAATTGAAATTCCCGCTATAGCAGAAAGCCAGTCGTGGGAAACGACTATGTCGAAATCTCTGTCATCCTTTCCAACAAGATCATTGACGGATTTAGTTGTAGAAAGGACATTATACATGAAGACTTCCGCAAAGTATTTCTGGGACCAAGTTGGCCAATCGGCCACATCATGGGGCATAATTATTGGAAGAAGCTCGGACATATCGGCCAACTGGGGCCGGTGAACCTCTACTCCCTTCCAGATCTCACTGGTGGGTGCATCCCCCGGATTTTTGGAAAAAGTTGTAACGCTCTGATCCTTCTGGACAAATCTTTTTGTCATCTCCATTGCATAGGTTCCCAATCCACCAACATGAAATGGAGGAAATTCATATGACAGGTACAAAATCTTCATTGGATTCCTCACTCACTAATCCTATTTCACTAATTAACCTTTTTGGTCTAAATGCGAAATATTCACATATAAGCGTTTAAAAAGTACTCTCTCACCATTCTGTGAGTATTGAAATAAGAGGCATTGAACGAAATACAACTCTTCATTGTTTTAATCCAGCCCTTCTTATTCGTATAGAATCGAGGAATTACTTTTTCTTCTAATTTTTCATATAGGTCATTGGAATCAACTTCATCTGCATTATCTGCCTTCTCCTCGGGTTCCAAACCGATCTTCCAACCCGTAACATCCTTGATATGCCCCTCTATCCACCATCCATCCAAAGTACCTAGCTGAGGGATTCCATTACAGGCCGCTTTCATCCCAGAAGTTCCGCACGCTTCACGCCCTCTTTCAGGGTTATTCAACCAGAGATCTACCCCAAAAGTTAGCAGCGCTCCTAGCCTAAGATCATAGTTCTCCAGATAAGCCATTTTAATATCTTCCTTCAAATCTTTGGTTTTGTTATAGACACTTTTGATAATCTTCTTGCTCATATCGGCCTGGGGATGGGCTTTTCCAGCAAAGAGAACCTGGAAATCTCCAACCTCTTTAGCGATCTGAACTAACCTATCAGGATTGTGAAAAATTAGATCTGCCCTCTTATAAGGCGCTGCCCTTCTCGCAAACCCTATTGTAAAAACACGATCGTTCATCTCAACTTCCGCGTTATCATTGACGTAATCTATTAGCCTATCTTTTTCCTTTAAATGTGCCTCCCATATTTCATCATCAGGAATCCGAATAGCGTGTTTCAGCTTGAACGGGTCCTTCCTCCACCCAGGCAAATACTCGTCGTAAACCGCCCTGAAACTATCAGAAACCCACCGAGGGATATGCACTCCGTTCGTTATTGCATCAATTTCATAGCCAGGAAACATAGACTCCGAAACTTCACCGTGCCTCTTTGAAACCGCATTAATGTAGCCGCTAAGGTTAAGGGCGAGTTCTGTCATATGAAGGTTATCCTCCCTACTAATTTCCTTCAAAGTCTCAATAGAAATATAGTCGCCCAAGACTCTCTCCACTAAATCATAGGAAAACTTGTCGTGTCCGCTACCCTCCGGGGTATGTGTAGTGAATACGCACCTATCTCTCACATATTCCAAATCCATGTCCGAGTTCTTTAAAAGTTCAAGCGCTAGCAAGCTGGAGTGACTCTCGTTTATATGATATATATCAACTTCATAATTCAATTCATTTAAGAATCTAACACCACCTATTCCCAGAACTACCTCCTGCATCAACCTATATTCTTGATCTCCTCCATATAGCCGCTTAGTTATTTTTTTGAATTTCTCGGAGTTCTCCTCAATATTCGTGTCCAGAAAAATCATAGGGATTTCATACCCATTTTCCCCCTCTACTGTCTTTTTCCATCCCCCTACCTTAACTTCCTCCCCACCTATTTTCAAAGAAATTTCCGACGACAAGGGTTCCAAAAATTCCGAAGGATTCCAAGATTCAGCGGAGTCAATCTGTTTACCCCCCTCGTCTATTTTTTGATCACAATATCCCTCGCTGTTAATTTGAGTAACTCCAACTGTTGGAATCTGCAAATCCGCAAAAGATCTCATAGTATCTCCTGCAAGGACTCCCAATCCTCCACTGTAAGTATTCATCCTATTATCCAACGCTATTTCCATTGTAAAATATGCGATTTGTTTGTCATAAACTTCCGAAGGCATCATGGTGTTCTCTCCCGCTAGTTCATGAAGCTCCTTTCATAACTGATATATCTTTTTCATCTAAAGAATTATAATCCAAAACCCCTACCTATAAACACGTAAAATAGTTAATAAATTGAAAAAGTAGGGTAGTGAAAATGGATAATGGAAAGGTAGTATTCGAGAAAATCAAAGAAAACGCCATAATACCAAGCAAGCAACATGAGAATGACGTGGGCTACGATATATTTTCAATTGAAGATGATACACTCAAATCCGGAGATATCAAGTTAATTGGAACCGGTCTAAAGATGAGCCTACCCAAAAACTTAGAGGCTCAGATAAGACCTCGGAGTGGATTGGCGCTTTCCGGAGTAATCGTCCCCAATTCTCCCGGAACTATTGATCCGGGTTATCGTGGAGAACTAAAAGTGATTCTTGGAAATATTGGAAGCGAAGAGATTAAAATAGAAAAAGGAGACAGAATCGCTCAATTGATCTTTTCAAAAATAGCACATCCAGAACTAAGTGAAGGAAAAGTAGAAGAAACAGAACGAGGAGAAAATGGCTTCGGATCCACCGGGAAATAGCGAAAAAGGAAAAGCTCGGTCAGACCTTTTTCAAACCTAAATCAAGAGCTTTTCCCTCGT
>JBKHIS010000094.1:0-2915 GCA_046538535.1 Hadesarchaea archaeon
GGTTGTGAACAATTCGAGGTGTTCGTCCTTGGTGTTTAAGGAAGCCGAGCGTCCGTGGAAGGCTTGGCTAAGAGGGGCGATTTTTGGCCTTGGAAAGGAAATCAAAAACTTATTCAAATAAAAGATATGATTCAGTTTTTCCTTGCGTAATTGGATAAATAGGATTTTAGGTCGGAGCGTAGAAATATAGTGGGGTGAGATTAACTCTTGCCTGTTTCTGACACATTCGGTGAAGAGGGAAATAGAATTTTAGAGGAATCAGGATTCAAGGAGTTCAAGGACGTTCTTTTGAATTCTGTGGCGGAATACATTCGGGACAACCCAGATCCGGGCCAGGACATTCAAAGTATTATCGATAAGGTTGTGGATAATAGAGATTTTGAGGAGTACTATATTGATCTACTGGAGAGGACTAAATCCAGGACTAGTTTGGATGGGAATGAGGCCGAAAAAGGGGCTAAAATTCTTTTGGGCGAGATGGCGGCAACGGGTATTTTGAATGGCGCTCCAGGTCTTCTTGACGTCACTCAGAATTCATCAGTACCTCAAGAATTAGAGGAAGTTCATGAGGATCTGGTAAAGGAACGTGTATTGAAAAAGGAACATGTCTCTAAAGCAGTGAGAACGAGGTCTTACCATCTGGATATATTTAACTTTCTAAGAAGGCACCTGCTGATGATTCAGATTATAGGACTTGGAGGGGTAATGATAATACTTTCCGCTATTCTCCTTTCATCAGTGTACGATGCATTGGTTGCGGCTCTTACATTGAATGCTGTACCCACGGAAAGTATAACTGGAAAGGTGGGGAATATTTTAGGTGCCTTTGGGGGCGTAATACTTTTTTTCACTACCGTTTCATTGGCTATTTCCCACGTTATGGAGAGAAATCGTGAAAGGGAGAGAATTAGCCGGCTTGCGGAGGGCTTTCTGAAGGAAAGTGGATAGTGTTTCGTCTTTATGTTGGTTTCAGTCGGCAAGATTCTTGAGTTTGGAGGAGAGGAGACGCCTGATCGCGGAAAATATTAGAGAGGCGGTCAGAACAAATATTGCCCCTTTCAGTAAGTTTCCCTCGGCGAGGGCAAGTGCTGTACCTGCGGCGGGAGGGTGCTCGGTATTTGTTACCACCATTAGAAAAATCCCAATGCAACCGCCAGTCCTGATCCGAATTCGATGGGGTTTAATTGATATCCCAATATTCCAACGATTATGCAGAGTGAATGTCCGCCCATTACGTTTCTGATTCTGGCTGTTCTGGAGTGGGGAATTGCGAATACCGTAAAGGCAGTGGATCCAACCGCGGCTATTAAAACGAATTCAAAGATATTCCCAAGAATGACCATTATCAGGACAACGGAGCCTCCAGCAAAGACACCTTGCCAGATGTAGTTCTTCCAATTTTCCTTGAGTTTTGGGTCAAGGATTTCCATCTGCGTTTCACCGTTTCAATCCTTATATTTGAACGTTTAATCACTTTCGAAATCGAACCGAAATATACATCTTAACTATATTTACAGTATTTGGATTATTGGGCGGTATTTACAGAGAGAGTGATGATATAGAGCTTATTTTTCTTTTTACTTGGATTTCTTTCCGTGTTAAATTAGGTTTTTAAGTTCGGCTATGGAGTTAACGGTGTAGTCTGGTTTCTCCATCGAGTCCCAGTCCCTTCTATTTACCAGGACGGTTGTTATCCCCAATGAATTTGCTCCCTTTATGTCGGTAAATGGTTTATCTCCGACCATTACCGTATTTTTCGCGTCCGATCCCAGTTTGGAGATCAGTTTTTTGTATCCTTCCGGATGTGGTTTCGGTTCAGGCGTTTCCTTTCCGGCTATGATTATGCCATCAATTAGATCGAATATTTCCAGGGGCCTGATTCTTTCTCTCTTCGGTATCTTTGAACCGTCCGTATCTGTGATTATTCCGAGCTTTATTCCTCTATCCTTTAAGTACTTCAATGTCGATTTTACGCCAGGATATAGATTCGCTGCTTGAGCGTACCTCTTCCAATATGTGTCCGTCAGATCTTCAATTTGGAGCTGGGATGGCTTTTTTCTAATCCCAAGCCTCTTCAGGAACTTAGGCCACCATTGATCTCTCTCGTATAGGGTTTTCCTGTTCATTTCATCGTCGAAGTCTGAGAGTTTTTCCGTCATTTCTTCCTCGGTTAGGGCGATCTCCTCTTGGAAGTATTTAATAATTTTCTTACTTACAGCCCTTTGAGCGGCGGAAAGACCTTTTTTGGCATCGATTAGCGTTTCGTCCAAGTCGAAAATCACCGCTTCTACGTCTTTGATTCTTTTCTCCATGCTATTCACCATCGCAAAATCTTTTTACGTATTCCAGCATTTTATTCTCCGCGTTTTTTAGTTTGTCTTTCACTCCGGGCGCACCGCATACAAGTAGAATTACGTTTTTCGTATCCAAAGTTATCTTCGTTTCCTTGGAGTCTCTATAGGGATAGATTGCAATAGGCTTTTTTGAGTCACTTATAATCAGTTCGTTACCATCGAGCACTATTGGTTTGTCCATCCCGATCCCCGTTATTTCTTCTCTCTCTTCTGCGAATCTTAGTTTCATCACTCCTTCGATAGAATCGGCATCGAATGCCGCCAGCGGTATTCCAGATTCCATTGAAGCGATGTTGTATGCGTCCACTAGAGTGTTGATCGATGGGATATCCCGATTTTTTAGCGCGCGTCTAACCAAGGCTTCTGAAGCTGGTCTAGTTTTCGTTGGGTCTATGTTTAAATCCCAAAAAAAGTCCCTATATTTACGGAATATCGGGACGTCTTTCAGATTTTCTAGATTTAGCTTCTGATTCAGCTCTTCGATTTTGGCGTCCTTGAATTTTTCAAGCTCGTTTGAGGACTTTTCGACTTTTATATTTTTTAAGGATCTGAAAATTGCTT
>JBKHIS010000095.1:0-2909 GCA_046538535.1 Hadesarchaea archaeon
TAACTCTAACTACTCGAAGAATTCTCCATCCCAATCACGTCTGGAATAAAAACGGATGGAAAAATAAAAACGAGACTCGAGATTTTTCATTCTCTGTTTCTTTGTATAATTTTGGAGTGGAATCTTGCTCAGCCACGATGGTCGCTTATTTCTGGCTCTGCTGGTGATATCGACCCTTTCACCTGCTTTGTGGTTGGTTTCCCCCTCTGGAAATCGCTCGTAGCGAAGAGCGTTGGGCTTGAGGAATCAATGGCACCCCTACAAGTAATATTTTTATACGTTCAAAGTCTATTTTTTGTACGAGAAGATGTTGAAGGTAGAGAAGCATGAGACCCCTATCAGGGAGGTCTTCGGGGATTCCCCGAAGGTGAAGGTCCTGGACACTTTGATCGAGAACCCCAGGCTCGACTATTCGAAGAAGGAGCTGGCCGAGGCCTCCGGGGTAAGCAAATCCACGCTGTACAAGCTGTGGGACGAGTTAGAGGGGGAGGATATAGTCGAGGAAACCCGGAAGATAGGCAACGCTACCCTGTACAAGCTGAACGAGAACTCGAGGATCGTTCGAGAACTCGTCAGGTTCGAGAAAAGGCTCTTAAGATCGGATGAAAAATCGGTGGAAGCGTAGATGTCACGTGAAGAGGATCTTGTTCCACCTATCCTCTTCCACCTATCCTCTTCCACCTCTACAGGAGGAACCTCTGGGGAGCATCCTACACTCCAAGGGAGAAGGCCCTGAGCAAGATCCCGAAAAGGCTGAGAGGGGACGGGATGGAGGTTATCGAAAGGCTCATCAAGCGAGGTCTGCTAATTGACCACAAGGGAGGTAAGTGCGTTTTCCTCAACACTGGAGAGAAAGAGGAGATCATGAGAATCCTGAAAGATCACTACTCCGACTACTATTTCTAAGACCACAGACCGACACAGAAAACTGACCACAATGGGAGGTTATCTCTTAGGTTTGCCGATACTAGCGTCTTTTTCACCTTCCTTTTCTCTCCTTCATCTTCGTTGATTTTCTCCTTTTGAGAAGAGTTAAGGCTTCAGTCGACTACGTTATCAAAAAGTCACAAGAGGAAGGATGGATAGGGATATCATCTTAGGAATAGCTATTTCAGAACGTCATTCAATTTTTATTGGCGTTTTAAGAGTTCGGTTGTTTCAATTTCCGTGGGGGGCTTCCTTCCGCAGCAATCTGGGGGAGATCTCGGTGTCTTAGTTCAGTATTGCATACCGTGGACAAGAAATTCAGAGGAGGTTAACGACAGACCTTGGGTTTCGTTAGGATCGTGGTGAAAAGGATTGAAATCCGTTCCCCCCAGTTAGTTTCACTAGAAACCTTTTTATAAGATAGTCCGATACGAAACTATCGTGAGACCATGTTTCAGGAGTCAACAGAACAGGTGGCCTCAGATGAAAACGTAGATCATGGGAGTTCGGGAGAATTCCTTTCAATAGACGCCCGGAATATCGGGCTTACTTATGGTGACGGGACGGAGGCCCTCAAGAACGTATCCTTAGAGGTTCCAAGGGGGGAGTTCTTCGGTTTTTTGGGTCCAAACGGCGCGGGGAAAACGACTTTCATAAAGATATTGGTAACCCTGCTTAGACCTACGGAAGGAGGAGTCTGGGTCAACGGGTTCAATCTGAAGGAAAATTCTCAAGCTGTCCGTGAAACCATAGGATATATGGATCAGGAGACGAGGGTGGATGAGGAACTATCCGCTCGGGATAATATCCAATTTGCATGTGAAGCTTACGGGGTTCCCAGAGAAAAACGGGAGGAGAGAATCAAGAAATTGCTTGAGCTGGTGGAACTTACGGATGTAGCAGATAAAAAAGCTGATGATTTTTCGGGAGGGATGAAAAAGAGACTGGACGTAGCAACAGCTCTAGTTCATGAGCCGCCACTGATATTTCTTGACGAACCTACTACTGGGCTGGATCCGAAATCGAGAGAAAGGCTGTGGAAATACTTTGAAAGGATCAATAGTGAGGGGCGGACTATCTTCCTTACTACTCAATATCTCGAGGAGGCTGACCGACTTTGTGATCGAATAGCGGTCATACAGAACGGGAAGATAATTGCAACCGACTCTCCGGGAAAATTAAAACAACGTGTTGGAGGATACGTACTCGAGATTAGGATAGAGGGTGTAGACGAGATTAAAGAACGGGCAGCAAACATTGTCCGCGAAGCCAATATTTTTGATGAGGGTGTGAACGTGGATATTACAGAGGAGGGAATCAATGTCGCCTCAAATCAGATTCAAGATAAGGGAACGGATCTCCTCGTCAAGCTTAAAAATTCGGACATTCCGATTATCGGTTTCAACCTCCACGAGCCTACTCTCGATGACGTTTTCTTAACAATCACGGGAGAACACGCAGAAAAAACAGAGAGACTTGATTCCGACAAAGAACTTGTTTCAGGGGAGAGAAAATGAGCCCTGGATTTGACCGAGCAGATATTGTAAGATCAAAAAACTCCTTCTTTGGAGATACATGGGCAAACTGCAAGCGATGGCTTTTGAAGTTTATTAATTCTCCGCCTTTGCTTGTGATGAATCTTGTCCAACCAGTCATTTTCTTGTTTATGTTTACCGAAGTCTTTGGGCAGGTAGCTACCGGGGCGATATCAGGGGTTCTGGGCGGGTCGGTTAATTATGTCACTTATCTGTTGCCGGCTATTGCTATACAGGTTTCGATGGCAACTGCTCAAGGGGCCGGCGGGGGTCTTGTGAGGGATATGGATGAGTGGATTTTTGAGAAGGTGATGGTTTATCCGATGAGTAAAACCGCTGTTTTTCTAGGAAAGACTCTTTCCGAAATTCTCCGTATAGTGGTTCAGACTGGAATCATCCTCGGGCTGGGCGTCGTTCTCGGTGCTGAGATTGTGACAGGTTTTCTAG
>JBKHIS010000096.1:0-2889 GCA_046538535.1 Hadesarchaea archaeon
AATTGCATTACCATTTCAACTAACTGGAGAAGGACCGGAAAGATGGAAAGAATATTCGGCGGGGAACGCGGGGAAACCGGCGGTGATATATTTAGACCGACCAGGAGAGACAGGTTTATTAATACCCGAGCATACAATACAAGCTCTCGAATCACAGCAGTTCCAATACTCCGAGGACAGAAACAGACTCGTATTCAGAAATACAGAAGAGGATTTAGGAGAGAACGAAAGCATTTCCTTTGAAATCCAAATCCCAGTTGGAAGAATAAACACACAATCCGAACCCAAAATTCCCGAGTCCACTAGGAATCTTTTAGAAAACAGAAGAGGGCTTCTAACTAAAGTTATATGGATGGGCGAAGAGGATGAATTCCCCTCCGAATTTTCGGAAAGAGAGAATCTAACCTTGGATAACTTGACGTATCCAATTCAATATAATTCCCAACAAGACGAAGAGGCAGTTATTGATTGGCTTCAAAGAATCACTGGACTTAGGTCCTGGCCGGTTATCAATTCCGATGTAGAAAATCAGGCAATGGAGGAGATGTCCATCACAGGTTTGGACAGCAGAGAGGAGGCCAGGGAACTCAGGAGAGTACTATCCCAGGGATTACCCGTGGAGATTGAAATAATCAGTGAAGAACCAATGGGAAGACAGCTAAGCGAGGACTTCGTTAGGGAAGCCGCAATAGCCGGTGCCGTAGCGTTTTTAATCGTGGCTATCCTGGTATATTCATTTTATAAAAGGCTAAAGATAGTCTTGCCTTTGCTACTCACAATGGCGAGCGAAGTTATAATTACGTTCGGCGTGGCCTCAGCCCTTCCAAGCGGAATAATGTCCATCGAACTCCACGGAATAGCAGGACTTATAGCAGTGGTGGGTACAGGGGTCGACCATCAGATCATAATCACGGATGAAATATTAGGCGAAAAGTTCTCCGAATCAGAGCGGTTGCCCATAGATAGACGGACGGGCAAAGCATTTTCAATAATATTCGCAGCAGCAGCCACAACAATAGCAGCCATGATAGCACTGGCTCTTTTTGGATTCGGAGCAATGCGAGGATTTGCTCTCATAACCCTCTTCGGAGTCCTAGTAAGCATTCTTATAACAAGACCCGCCTACGCGAAAATAGTTGGAACCTTACTTGAAAGGGAAGCAAAAAATAAGTAAGATGAGAATATGTCATCCGAGGACATAAAAAGAATAAGAAACGCAGAAGAAAAATCCGAAGAAATCTTGGAAGAAGCTGAGGAAAGAGCAGAAGAAATCGTGAAAAAGGCAGAAAAAGATGCTGAAGAAATTTTAAACCAAGCAAGAGAAGAAGCTCTAAAAAAATCAGAAAAAATAAAGGAAAAAGGTAGAAAGGAAGCGGGAAGGGACGCGCAAGAGATAAAAAAGGAATCAGAAAGAGCTGTGAAGTCCCTGAAAAATAAGGCCGAAGACAATGTATCTGAAGCCGTAGAAAATGCCCTAAATAGGATAAAGGGTGATTAGCGTGTTTAAACCCGCTGAAATGGCAGAATTCAGGGCAATATTTCCTAGAGAAAAAAAGGAAGAGGTAGTGCGAAGTCTCCACGAAACGGGAAATGTTCAGCTTGAATCAGTCGATGACAGAAGATTCAAAGACATCCATATCAAAAGAGAGGACTCTCCACCGGAGCTCAATGAGATATCCAGCCTCAGTATGGAAGTCGATCGGATATTGGAGATTTTTGACAGAGTTATAACTAAGACATCCTCAACATCGGAAAAAATCAGAACCGCTTGGAAGGAATACTTCATAGGAAAAGCGCCGGACAAGGAAACCGTGGAAATCGACGAAAGGAGAAAGGCGATCGGTAAAGGACGAGATATAGTTGAAGGCATCGGTTCCAAGATTAAAGAGGCTGACGAGCAGTTGGAAAAGATTAAGGAGACAATTCCCGAAATAGAAAATAAAATAGAGAGCTTAGGGATACTGGAAAAATTCGACATAGACGATCTAAGCTTACTGAAATCTTCAAAGTTCACCTTTAAAAAGATCGGGTTAATTCCTCATTTAGAGCTAGAAGAACTAAAAAAAGAGCTTAGAAAGAAACATGAAGATAAATTTTTAATTCTAACCCAAGAAATCGACAAGGAAAAAAAAGCCGTGATATTGATAACTATATCTGAAAAAGAATCGTATCTTGAGAAAATACTGGAATCATATAATTTTGAAAGCCTAATTCTTCCCTCGTTGGAAGGAAATATATCCAAAATAAAAAACAAATACGAAAGAGAGCTTGAAAAATTAATTCAAGAAAAAGGGGATCAGAGAAAAAAGATAGAGAAATTCTCCGAAAAGTTCAAAAAAGAACTACTTGTGACAAAAGAAATACTGGAAATTGAAAAAGAGAGAGCCAGTGCAATAAGCAACTTCGCAAAAACGGAAACTACGACAATTCTGCAGGGGTGGATGCCAAAGGATCTAAAGGAAGAGGTGGAAAAAACGATTTTGAACGCCTCGGACGGATTGGCCCATTTGAAGATCATAGAAAGCAACGGGGAAAAGACCCCACCCACGCTTTTGAGAAATCCCCCAATTTTGGAAAACTTTGAAGTCCTAACTGAACTTTTCGGAACACCCGGAAAAGGAGAGATAGACCCAACCCCCCTATTGGCCTTTACCTATGTATTATTCTTCGGAATAATGCTCACAGATGCAGCATATGGTGCGATTATACTAGTTCTATCCATAGGGCTTTGGAAGGGAATTGGTCAAGTGAACAAAACCATCAAGGACTTTTCCATTATACTCATTCTAGGATCCACCGCAACTGTAATTTCAGGATTAATCACTGGAGGCTTCTTCGGAAACGCACCAACCTACATAGAACTTGACTCACTAGGACTCTACAATCCTA
>JBKHIS010000097.1:0-2882 GCA_046538535.1 Hadesarchaea archaeon
CAGCCGAAGCTATCTGATCTGCTATGTTTCTAAACGTCATCTGCAGTTCCCTTCCGTAGAGATCCTTTTTGTTTCGGCAGTCCAGAACGGCGTTTAAACCATTTGATCCAATTGATTGTCCTGTGGTCCCACGTCTCAGCGGATTTACGTGGCTGTCGCTTATCACCAATCCGATTTCCTTTCCGGTTTTATTTTGGACCTCTTTTTTTAATTTATGTGCCAATTTGTTTGGTTTTCTTGGGAGTAATACTACTTTTCCCGTCGGTACGTTGCTTCGGTCGGCTCCAGCGTTTATTTTTATCATGCCATCTTTTAAGGTAATTATACATTTCTTGCTGTATCCAAGCGTTTTATCAGCGTCTTGGAGGATTATTTCGACGAATTTTTCATTAAGTCCGCTTTTTTCCGAGAGTTTCTTTGCTTTTTTTCCGGGTTCCACATTTTTCATTTTAACCGTGTTTCCTGATGCGAGGGAAACCACGCTTGAAGCGACAACTAAAATATCATTTTTCTTCAGAGTGCTTTCTTCGATAGATTTCAGTAAAATTTTGGAAAGATCGTCCCCTTCTTCTATAATTGGTGATTTTACGCCTATTATTTCCATGTTAATCCCTGGCTTTTTTGATGGCACTCATCATGTGAATAAATTGAGAGGTTTCCTTGGGGTCATGTGTTCTGATTATCCCTGCTTCGTTTTTAAGAGCGATTGCTGTAGCTCCAAGTGATCCAATGAGTCTTTCGGAGGGATTATCTAGATCTAGAACCTTTCCTATGAAAGATTTCCTCGAAAGTCCGACACAAATAGGCCTATTGAGCTCCCTGAGTTGTTTTAGCTTTGATATTATTTTTAGGTCTTCTTCTTTTTCTCTCCCAAATCCAATTCCTGGATCTATAGCAACTTTTTCGAGTTTTACTCCGTTTTCTCTACAAATGTCTAGACTCTCTTTTAGGGCTTTTTTTACGTCTTTAATGGTCCGTATGTCCCCTGATTTTTTTTCAGCTCTTCTTATTCTTCCCGATATTCCGTTTGCCATTATAATTGCGCTGCATTCGTATTCAGATACGAGTTGTGCTATTTGGGGATCTGCTTTGAATCCACTTATGTCGTTTATGATGTCGGCTCCTTCGTCCAACATCTCCTTTGCTATACCCGCTCTTTGTGTGTCAATCGAGATCGGGGCATCAACTTTTTTTCTTACGGCCTTAACGGATGGCTTTAGTAGTTCCCTTTCCTTATCCATAGAAATTAGCTTTGCGTCCGGCCCCGTTGACATGCCTCCAATATCGATGATGTCTGCTCCGTTTTCTACCATTTCTACGGCTTTCGCCGCTGTTTTTTTGGGATTTTTTGCTATGGACTCTTTGTAAAACGTTTCTGGGGAGAGATTTATAATTCCCATTATAATCTTCTGTTTTAATGGAATTCCTTCGAATTTTCCGGTCATAATTACATTCATCTTCGGATTTTTCCGTTCTTAAATTTAAGCTACAGGTCTCCGGAAGAGAGCTTTTGAGATGTAAAGAAGTGCTAAGATAGATTGAATTTATTTCTCCTGAGCGATAATGTTAAAAAGTGTAATCAACCATTAGACACATAATCCAAAAAGACGAGTTAGTCCGGTTGTTCGTCTGGGGAGATTTTGACATGAGCGATGCTAAGAAGGTTAAGAAGGTTTTTGGCCATTTGACCAGCGAGGTACACGTTGATTTATGCTCTAATTGTGGTGCCTGTATAGCCTCCTGTCCGATGGATTCCTTGAAGTTGCAGGGTGGTCGTCCCTCGCTCTCTGGTAGGTGTACTGCCTGTGGGCTATGCTATGCTCAGTGCCCCCAAGTGGTGAATGATGATGAGCTTCGAAGTGAATTCTTTGACGAGGAATCCGAATCGAATATTGGTGTATATAAAGACGCTCTGATCGCGAGGTTTTCTGACTATGGCGAATCCTCCCAGGACGGAGGATTTGTAACTGGGCTGCTGACCTCTCTACTCGAAAAAAACTACATTGACGGGGCTGTGCTAATGGATAGGGGCTCCGATTGGAGGCCTGAGCCCAAGGTTGTTACTACATCTAGTGAAATCGAGGAGTGTGCTGGATCCAAATATACCCCTGGCCCTCTATTGATCTCTACTAGGGAGGCCGTTGAAAGGTATGATCTGCGGGATATGGCGGTAGTGGGGCTTCCTTGCCAAGTAAAGGCTCTGAGAGGAATGTCCATTGGTGACTTTTCAGTTAGAAAGATTACTGACAACGTTAAATTAATGATTGGACTGTTCTGCAAGTACTCATTCGGCTATGATGATCTGAAAGATAAGATTCTGGGTGATCGGCTTGAGATGGACCTGGCCGATGTGAGTAAATTTGATATGAATGAGGAGGAATTTATAATTCATACAAAGGATGGAGAAATCCATAGATTTGATTTGGACTCTTTGGATCAATATGCATTTACTCCCTGTACCCTTTGCGGTGATTATTCTGCTGAGTTTTCGGATATCTCGGTCGGTAGATCAAGATCTACTAGAGGCTGGTCCTCCGTGATCTTGAGGACTTCGAGGGGTGAAGAGGCCTTTAATCTGATAAAGGACGGATCCTTGGAGTTTGAGAAGATGGATAGGGATGAATTGGAGGAGATTGCGGCTGTTTCAGGTAGAAAGATGAAAAGTGCTGAGGAATCAATCAATATTTATGCAGATGAGGGCAAGCCTTTGCCTCCCCGTATTAAGGATAACGGCTGATTAAACTACCTATTTTTTCTAAGGCTTCATGCATGTCGGGGCCGATTGGAGACCCAATTACGATATGGAATATTCCTAGTTTCTTGACTTCTTCGATCCTGTCCTCTAGCCTTTGAATATTGCCACTGACTGAGAATAGGTCTAT
>JBKHIS010000098.1:0-2873 GCA_046538535.1 Hadesarchaea archaeon
TAGCAAACTAATCTTTAAAATAGTATTTAAAATAGAAAATTGAAAAAATAATTTAGAACTGATTGAAAATATAACTGTCGCTATATTTTCTTGACGTTAACTGCTCTTGGCCCTTTTTCTCCTTCTTCAGCATCGAATTCTACTCTGTCCTCTTCGTTTAAGGGTCCGGCTTCGATATCGCTCGCATGAACGAAGAGATCTTCATCTCCTTCATCCGGGGTTATAAAGCCGTAATTTTTTCTTGGGTCGAAAAACTTAACTTCTCCTTCCATAATTACACCTCCTGGGTTACTGGCACAAACAGAAACACGAACTATTTTGTTTTCTGAAAAACAGCCGCTTCTAAATTTGTGTTGCAGAATACTCCTTTACATTTCCTCCCCTGTTTAATTTCAAAGCATATAAAGCTTTTTCAGGCCGAATAGTAATTAAAATATTTTAAAAATAGAATTAAAAATTAAATAGTGCCGTTCGAGGGCGTAACGAGTAACTTCTACGAGACATCGGTCTCGACGTTTTCCGCAACCGCTTCCGTTAGGAACATGTCGGTTTTTTCCGTCTGTAGGACCGAACCTGGCACTAAGGGCGTGACGGGGCCGTGCATAACCAGTCTGGCTATAAATCTCTGCCAGCTCAGCCCTCCCTTTTCGGCATAACAGAGCCAGAAGCTTCTGTGATCGGCTTCCATAATCTCCTTAGGTCCTATTGTAACTGCTTTAGGGGGAACGCTTGACCAGTCGCCTCCGAAGGAGTGCAAGGAGTTCTGAAGTATGGTCATTGGATGCAGTTCAACGACTCTAGGTCCTAGCTTCTTGAACTCTTCTATGCTGTCGACTTCGTGACCCAAGTGTGAATCCCAAAAGGCGATGTGGCCACACCAGCCTATGCCGCCGTAGCACACGTCTGCTCCTCCCAGCTCCTCTATTTTGTCTCCGTAATTTTCGATGTTGTCTGAGGTTGGATAGTGAATCTGGTCCTTGGGGGGCCTTAAATCATTATCAATTCTCTCAAAGAAGTTCTTTTCCATAGTATAGCGAAATGAACCCTTCCAATCCGCGGGCGGCGTGTTTCCGTTCTCGTCCGCATATTCATCCATATTGAAAGTGTGAACATGATCACAGGGAATCCTAAATTCATTGATCAGTTTGGCCGCGATTGGGTACTGGGCAACAGGACCGACTGGGAGTATTGTGACGAATTCCTCCCCCTTATCGCGGGAGTTTTTTATTTCCTTCACGAGATCTATTGCAAAGGTGGAAAAGAAATCCTTCTCCTTCTCGATAACTTCGATGTTAAAATCGTCTCTTTCGTGCTCGGTTATTTCACTTTTCTTTATTCTTCGGACTTTCTTGCAGGCTTCCTTGTCTCTGAAGTCAATAAATTTGGACATATCAAATTCGAAGCTCAGATTTTCACCTCCAATATCACTTGGTATGAAGATTAAAATTACTAATCGGATCCTCCTTGAATTGTTGACCAGCTGCTTCGAGGTTTTGGGGAGGTGGATTGAGTAAATTAGCCTGTAATGTTAACGGTTTTAGCCTGATTCTCAGTCGGATTTTATCATGGTCAGGAGCATTTTGAATCTTTCCACGGCAATGACAGAATGAGGTCTGTCCTCTGGGATGATGAGTGCCTCTCCCTCGGATATTTCGATTTCCTCGTCCTCCATCTTAATTTTGCACTTTCCGTCTAGTATTTGGGCGAGAGCCTCGAAGGGAGCGGTGTGTTCGCTCAGGCTTTGTTCTTTATCGAAGGCGAATATGGTAATTGTTCCAGCTTCCTTGTCAATTATAGTCTTGCTCACAACTGCGTTGTCCTGATATTCGATTAGCTCCCGTGTTTTGAAGTTATTTCCCACTAGCTTCTTCAAGACGCTATTCTTTTTCTCCGTCATATTTTTTACACCAAATAGACACTAACGTGAATAAATGAAAAGTTCTTCCCTCAGATCTTCGTTCTTTCCAGTTTTCTGCGATGTAACCATGCGATCTGTGGATAGAATGGTGGCTGGATAAAAAAGGGGAAAATTGAGGGGTTAGCTTTTGACTGTTGCCGGTCCGTTAGAATCTTACAATTGCTTCGGTTATTCTTGGAGTCTTTTTTAGACGAGCTCTGCCTCAAGAGAGATTGGCACGTCGAGCGCCTTAGAAACGGGACAGTTCTCCTTTGCCTCCTCGGCCGCTTTCTGGAAGTCCTCTTGACTAATTTCGGGTGCTGATGCTCTGGTTGATAGGGAGACGCTGGAAATTTCCGGAACATCCAGCTTTTCGTCGAGGGAGACCGTGGCATCGGTTTCTATACTTTTCGGCTCGTATCCCATCTCCTCGAGAATCATGGCCAGAGCCATCGAGAAGCACCCGGCATGAGCTGCGCCGATGAGCTCTTCGGGATTCGTTCCCTCTCCCTCCTTGAAGCGGGAGGGAAAACTGTAGTGGCCCTCATATTCACCCGATCCGAGGCTTATATTTCCTTTTCCTCTCTTCAGCCCCCCTTTCCATTCCGCGCTTGAGGTGCGTTCCTTCATTTTATCGTTTTCAATTTTCTTTCTGCAATCTTATGAATTTAATCTCTCTTTGGATCCAAACGATCTAAACATTTCAGGCCTTCTCTAGAGCATTTATTTCTTCATGTCTCGTATAATGAGAGATTTATCGAAGATCACTCGTAAAAGTAGTCAGTAGCTTCATTTAGATTGGATACCTCTCTTATCTCCAAATCTCTAGGTGTGCTGACCGATTGCCCTTCCGGAACTAAGAATATTTCCATGTTTGCAGCTTCCGCTGCTTCTGCTTTTTCCTTGACACCGCCAACCGGTCCAATTTCACCATCGGGTGAAATACTTCCAGTGATTACCACACCGTTTCGAATAT
>JBKHIS010000099.1:0-2859 GCA_046538535.1 Hadesarchaea archaeon
GAACGGTTGTTGCTGCTTGTCTAGGGAAAACTGCAGATCTTTACCTCCTCGATGAACCTAGTGCTTATCTGGACGTGGAACAAAGACTGGCGTTGGCTCGCACCATTAAAAGAAGAATTGAGTCGGAGGAGGCATCCGCGTTCGTCGTGGATCACGATGTACTAACCGTGGACTATCTCTCCGATCGTTTATTCGTGTTTACTGGGGAGCCGGGCAGTAAGGGAAGAGCAAGGGGGCCTTATGAGATGGAGGAGGGAATGAATCTGTTTCTGAAGGAGGTTGGAATTACGTTCAGAAGGGATCCTAGGACTGGTCGTCCTCGTGTAAATAAACCGCAAAGTCGATTAGATAAAAAACAGAGAAACGAAGGAGAATATTATTATACTGGCTAGTAATCTTTGACTTAATTCGTTCTGTCGTTTTCTTTTTGGGACTAAAAAGTGAAGCCCTTCAAAGACTATTGGTTAAATAGTGAAAGCTAAAAATTCAAAGAGGGATTTATAGGATAAGGTCAACTAGTTAATCAATAGGTGTATATCTTGGAAGTTGACAGGGAGATTAGGTGGTTGAGGGATCGGGGTAATAGAGTTGATCTATTTGCCCTGATTTCCAAGCGTGGACCAATTAAGATTCGTGATATCAAGGAATACTTGGGATTTGAGGACTGGTGGCCCGTTAAGGAATACATAGATGAGCTTATGGATCGAGATTTAATAAGAAGAGTCGATGAGGGCTTCAAGCTAACGGAGGAAGGAGAAAAGGTTTTCGAGTCTTTAAAGGCTGTTCATGATCTTGAGTCCGTTTAACCAGTTATTGACCTAATGTTTCCGCCTTTTGTTAGCACCACATCGTATTCGTTAACTGATTCTCCATCCTTATATTCCACAGCGTCTTTTAGCACTACGTTTAAAAAATCATCGAACTTATCTAAGATGCCTTTGATTTTGCTTCTTCCTTTCAGATCGACTGTAACCTTTTTCCCCACTAGTTTTTTTAGATCTTCGGATTTTTCTTTGCTCATGTTATTCTATTTTGTTTACTCTTCGGCGATTAATTAATTGTGCCGTCAAAAGAGTTTACTTTTAGTAGACCCCCACCGGACAAGGGGTTTTAAAACTCCTGTAGTATGGTTCCATGGAGGTGATTTGATGACAGAGCTTGAGGACATTCAAGGAGTTGGACCCTCTACAGCCGAGAAGCTTTCCGAATCAGGATTCGGAGAGGTCGAAAGTTTGGCTACGGCAACTTCTTTGGAATTGAGTTCAGCGGCAAATATTGGAGAGAAAAGTGCTACTAAGATAATTCGATCTGCTAGAGAGGCCGTGGATATGGGCTACGAGAGTGCAAAAGATGTCATGACTCGGAGAGAGGATGTCGGGAAAGTTTCCTTTGAGAGCGAAGAGCTGGATTCGATGTTGGATGGAGGTGCTGAAACTCAGTCCATTACGGAAGCCTTTGGAGAGTTTGGATCAGGAAAGACACAGATTGCTCACCAGTTGGCAATCAACTGCCAATTACCTGCTAGTGAAGGAGGATTAGATGGGAGGGTGATATATATCGATACGGAGAATACCTTTAGGCCTGAGAGGATCGAGGAAATGTCGAGGGCTAAGGATATGGATCCGGAGGATGTCCTGGATGATATTTTTGTTGCTAGGGCTACTACGACTGACCATCAGATGCTTCTGGCGGAGAAAGCAGAGGAGATGGCTAAGGAAGATGATGTGAAGCTCTTGATCGTTGATGCTCTAATGTCTCTCTTTAGGACCGAATTTGTGGGTCGGGGTGCGCTTGCCGAAAGACAACAGAAATTAGGAAAGCATTTGGCCAAACTTCAGGGGATAGCGGAGATGCATAATTTGGCGGTATTCGTTACAAACCATGTACAGTCTAATCCGAATAGTTTTTTCGGTGACCCAACCAAACCCATAGGTGGCCATGTGTTGGGCCATGCTGCTACTTGTAGAATTTACATAAAGAAGAGTAAGAAAAATAAGCGCAAGGCTAGGTTAGTTGATCATCCGGGCCTCCCTCCAGAGACGGCTACTTTTAAGATATGTGAGGAGGGAATTCGGTAGGTGATGTTATGCCAACGGCTAGTGCTAAAGGAGTTAGAGAGTATCTGAAGTTAAAGGGAGTTACTAAAGCTAAGGGATTTCAGAGGATTAGGGCTGAAGAATGGCTGGACAGAGAATTGAAGAGAATACCTATCTCCGAAGAGTGATTTTTATTTTTCATTTAGTTAATTAAGAGGCTCAACATTATGGGCATTAGGTTGTAAATAATGTGGGAAAATATCGCTGAGGCTAAGCCTCCCAGTATATAACTTACCCCCATAAAGATTCCACCTATTGAATATGGGATTAAAGCTAGTAATTGCGTGCCTGGATTGGAAAGGTGGAATACGGCGAAAGTTAGTGCCGATACCATTATTGCTAGAACGCTTGATTCCGTTTTCATTTTAATTTCGGTCAGAATTATTCCCCGAAATAGCCATTCTTCTATCACTGGTACTAGTATGATGGAAGCTAAAAATAGCGGATAAAATAATTGAGATATTTCAGTGAAAATGTTATCTTCGGAAATGAAAGGTTCAGGACCGATAATTTGCAGAAATATAAAATGGATTATTAGGATGGTGAGGTATGATGCTATGCCGAGTCCTAAGGATATTACTCCGATATGGAATGCCCGGTCCTTTCTGGTTTTTTTAATCTCAGAAATCCATTTTTTGGGATGCAGAAGTGACAGGTAATGGGGCCTCTTAACTAACCACCTTCCGATTACAAGGCCGACTATGATTCCTGGTAGTGTGATTCTAACTATGTTTATCCAGTTCAATTGATCACTATTTTGGGT
>JBKHIS010000100.1:0-2846 GCA_046538535.1 Hadesarchaea archaeon
CCCTACCCCCGTAATATTCGAACTCTGGGAAGGTATAGAGAGATCCGAACGCTCGATAGATGAAGAAAAGAAAGTTCTCGCAGTCTTAGAGTCCTTCCTGGACATCCCCCTGAACTCCAAACACGCGAAGACGGCAGGCCGAAAATCCGGGAAACTAATCAAAAAAGGAAACGTGCTCGACCCGATAGATATCCTGATAGGAGCAACTGCCGCCGCCGAAAACGAAACGCTGATCACAAGAGACGATGACTTTGAAAAAATACCACAAGTCGAAGTCGAAAAGTATTGAAAACTTTCTCTAAGACACCTCTATCCTTTGTTCTCGCAATTGTCATCCATCCAATCTCCAATTTGGAACACATCCTTACCGAGGCCTGATGAGGAAGTTGGATATCCGAAGGGTCCATCCAATGTTGAAATTTTGGAAAAATTTTATATATTATTAATAGAAAAATAAACACCGATTAAAATGAAAAGGAAGGTTCAGATGTCACTGGACGATGAACAGGTGAAGAAGATCGACGAAATACTCGACAGAATAGACGTTCCCAGAAGTACTTTCGTCAACATGCTACTGGAGGACATAAACTTCGTTCTCAGAAACATCGAAGACAACCCAGGACATTATATCGAGGAACGAATCGTCTCCAGGTTCTACTCCCTCGGCCTAATCGAGTACGATGAACTCGTGAAGACCCTGGGGCCAGAGAGAGCCTCCGAGATATCGACCATCGTCAACTCCGTAAGGAAGTACAAAAAATGGAGAGAAGAGCAGTCCTAGACACTTCCGCTATAGTGACTCTGTTCTCAGCGCTCGACCTAAAAGAAAAAACTTTAGGAAACTTCGAAATAGTTGTTCCCGAATGCGTGGAAAAAGAACTCGAGGAATTTGCCGAACACGATGACTACTTGGGAAACAGGGGCGGAAAAGCCCTAGAAGCGACCGTCGTGAAGAACAACCCCCTCTCAAAAAAGGAACTCGAGAAGGAGAGAAATTCAATGGGGTTAGGACAGGAGGGAATAACCGATTGCGACGTTCAGGCACTACACCTCTCGTTCAACCAAGATCTCCCGTTCTTCACGGACGATTTCTCAGCCCACAGGCACTTCAAATCACAATACCCTTCAAAAAATCTGTTTTTCGGAATCGTCCTCACACTGGATATTCTGAAATTCGACGTTGCCTCCAAAGCCGAAGAATTCGTATTTGAAAAATTAGTCCCAAAGAGGTTCCCGGAAGCAACGGACCGGACAAAATCGAACCTGAAATTAGCGATCGACGAGTTTCTCTCAAAAAAATAAACGCTTTCACCACAACGAGATTATCGGATATTCGACTACCTTCTGACTTTTCCCACCACTGAAACGGTTGGGCTTTTCAACCATAGATTTTGTAACGCGACTGCAAAGACCGCCGGGGAGCGCTGCAGGCAGCCGACGGTCGGTCCCCACGGGAAGTGCTACTACTACGGAGGTGCGCCAGGTTCCGGGAAGAGCGATGATCAAGAGGAACAGGGCGAGTAAAATGAGGGGTAGGAAGGAAATAGACGAGGAAGTACTCCGGAACGCTGGAGATGACAATACAGGGAAAAGAACAAAGGCATTCGGTTTCTGATGCGATCCCCGGTCGGACTGGTTCGTTCCTTCTTCCCCTTTTGGCTTCCTGGGCAATTGAAGAAAATCGGAGGTCGACTAAAACGGGGTCATGGAAATCACACTTTGGATGTTCCTCGCTCCAAAACCCTGACCGAGTACTCCGACTTGGAATTCAGTTCGACAAGAGGCTTCCCCATTTCCCAAACCGTTGCTTCCGTCCCTCCGCAGTAGCTCCCCGATGGAAGCGTCTAACTATTCAAGGCTCCTATCCGAGCGTGCACGTTGTTCTGCTCTCTGGCCTTCTCTACTGTAGAGTTCCAAATCTCTTTCTCCCATATCCGTCGACCCCTGTAGAGGAGGGGGTGAACTGGCTTCCGAAATGCGAGTGGATGTTCCGGGGGGGAGCAAGGGGATTGAAGACTTCCCCCCGGTGCTGGTTTGAACGGTTTTGTTCACACCTGTGAATAAGGAATGACGGACGGATTCGATGAAAATTCAACGTAGGAAAATACTCGTGACTGTAGAATTTTGTTACGGGTGTACACAAAAATTCATGATTGCGATCTTGTAGAGTTAAACAGACTTTTTTGGTCCCACGTGTGAACAAAATGAAATCGTGGTCCTAGACCCTACCAGAAAACCTTCCTCGATCTTTCCCAAGGGAGAGGAATTATCTCTCAGGTGTGTACAAAAGAGATTCAAATATGAATTCCCTATTCAAAGAGAATATTTCAATCGAGATAGGGTTATCTTTCACACGTGAGAACATAAGGTCTGAAAATCTTTGCTGTTTAACGACGGGTCAGTTCTGAATAACTAAATAGACTAAAAGCTCTATTCACAACTCGTAAGATTATAAATCTCAATATTTGAGATGTTTATAATATTTAAACTCTATTTGTAACCTTAAAACAGCCGATAATCGATCAAGAAGCTTGCTAATCCTTGTTCTTTTCCACTTCCTGCCTGAGTAAATCTTCCACTAAAGCCCCTATCGTGGTACCCCGGTCTATTGCTAATTTTTTGGCTTCTTTCCAGAGCTCTGGATCGACTTTGATACTAGTTGTTTTCTTCTCACTCATTCTATCATTGTTATTTTTAAAGAGATTCTGTATTAATACTCCTTTCTTTACCTAGTTAATTCTTAAAACTAAAACATTTAAATATAATACAAGTATTATATAATACTGAAACCAATATGTCAAAAACAAAGACTGTTGCTGAAAGAATCAGATGCGACAGATGTTATG
>JBKHIS010000101.1:0-2828 GCA_046538535.1 Hadesarchaea archaeon
TATACAATGTCGGAGGTTTTCTGGCGGGCATTGTTGGTGTCCTTCGCCTATATAGTTGGACTTGGACTTGTCGGATGGTACGGCTTCAAGAGGTCGGATATATCTCTGGTCTAGATTTCCTTTCTCCCGTTTTTGAGTTTTTTCTAAATTTCTCCGCTCTACGGGCGTGATGGTGGATATTTGTTCGAGGAGAGAGTTAAAAAGGTTCAAATTACTACGATAAACCTATTAAGGTCTTAAAAATACTAAAAACCCGAAATTAAGCCTTGGATTAATTTAAATATTTTTTAATCCGTTCTATCCGTCTTACTTGTTTGAGATCTGCCCTTTCCACGTTGTGTCTTTGACGTCCCTGGTTTTTGACAGGAGTCATATCCCAAAATTTCGTTTGCCTTACATCTTTTCGCGAGAACGTTCAGATACATGATTGCGGCGATGAGAAGGAAAATAACTTTGATGTAAGTCTCAAAATGAAAGATAGCCATGAAAATTAATAAGGTTCCGACCAGAAATCTTGCTAAGCGGTCCAACCCGCATACATTTTCTTCTATGTTAAAAGGGTATATTTTGCGTTTCCAATCCATCTTAATCCTTTTTTGGTTTTTAGATCCTTTTTTTTCGAATCATTCGGGGTAGAGGGTTAAGAAAGCTTTTTGTTTCTGATCTAACTTTTTAGTTTTTCTCTTTTTTGTTCGTATTCCTCTTCCGATATCTCTCCACGTGCGTACCTTTCTTCGAGGATTTCAAGTGCGGTCTTCCCTCTTTCCGAACCCGGACTTTCGGCCGATTTTAGAATCATACTGATTAAAAGTGCTATTCCACCTATAACTAGAGCCTAGAATATAATGGTAAGTAACCATCCTAGCCCACTAGGGCCGCCCGTCATGTGATTGGGGAAGTCCGTCCAGTCCCACATGTGATGGCTCTACCCTTCTTGAACGTTGTCATGCATTAAGAGGTCGTTTCCTAGACTATGAGACAACATTCCATTCATTGCAACTCACCGTGTTATATAATGTATCTTTTCATGATATATATCCTTTCCCGATGGGTTCTGGGGGTCTTTCTCTTCATATGCTCAGCAGTCGTGCATTGATTGCCACGATAACGGTGCTCAAAGACATTAGCAGTGCGCCTATCGCTGGGGGCATTATTATTCCCCAACCGACGGCTACTCCAGCGGCCAATGGAATGGCGAATGCGTTGTACCCCGTGGCCCAGAAAAGGTTTTGCACCATTTTGTCGTGGGTTTTTTTCCCAAAAAGAATGAGTTTTGTGACGTCTGCAGGATTGCTCTCCACAAGAATTATATCTGCAGTTTCTGCAGCTACGTCAGTTCCTGAACCAATTGCGATTCCAACATCGGCTTGAGCCAAGGCAGGAGCATCGTTTACGCCATCGCCGGTCATTGCAACAAATTCTCCTTCTTTCTGTAATTCCTTTACTTTTTCCTGTTTCTCGTCGGGGAGTACCTCTGCAAAATATCCGTCGAGATTGAGTTCTTCGGAAACCATTTTTGCTGTAGCTTCGTTGTCTCCGGTCAGCATCCAGACCTTTATTCCTTCCTCCTTCAACTTTTCTGCTGCTTCGTAGGACTCCTTCCTAATCCGGTCGGAGAGACTTACGGATCCGGCCAAATCCCCATCGATTATTAGGTAAACTACGGTCGCGGATTCGGAGGGCTCCAACTGTTCTGGAATCTCAATGTTGTTTTCTTCGAGATAATTCGGCCCGATGACCTTGACCGATCTATCCTCGACTTCTCCCTCCACCCCTTTTCCTTTAATAGCGTGAAAATTTGCTACCGAGGGAGGATCTATATTCATCTCTTCTGTCTTTTTCATGATTCCGTTTGCAATAGGATGTTCGGAGTTCTGTTCTAGCGCGGCTGTCCACCTAATAACATCCCTCTCGCTGTATTCGCCGAGTGATTTGATGTCACTAACTTCGAAAACTCCTTCGGTAAGTGTTCCGGTTTTGTCGAACACGACGGTGGATATTTTTCTTGAGCTCTCAAACGCTGTTCTGTTTCTGATGAGGAGTCCGTTTTTGGCGGAGATGGAGGTGGATACTGCGGTCACCAGTGGGATGGCAAGACCAAGGGCGTGAGGGCAGGTTATGACCATTACAGTGGCCATTCTTTCGATGGCGAACTGTAAGTCCTGGGTCGTTAACGTCAGCCAAGCCGTCAGAGTTATCATCCCCGCAGTTAGGGCTATTATTGTTAGGTAAAACGCCGCCCTATCCGCGAGCCTTTGGGTTTTGGATTTGGATTCCTGGGCGCTCTGTACGAGGTCGATAACCTGTGACAGGTAGGAGTCCTCCCCAGCCTTTTTTATTTCTATTTCGAGGGAGCCCTCTTCGTTTATGGATCCTCCGATGACTTCATCTCCTGTTTCTTTCGAAACCGGCTGGGATTCTCCGGTGAGCATGGATTCGTCGACGTAACTGTTTCCATCTACGATCTCCCCGTCAGCAGGTATTTTCTCACCGGGCTTAACTAGGATCCGGTCTCCTTTAGAAAGGTCTTTGATTTTGACATCGACGGTTTCTCCTTCTTTGATGAGGTGTGCCTTGGATGGCATTAGTTTCGCAAGTTCTTCGAGGGAACGTGAGGCGGACATCACTGACCTCATCTCTATCCAGTGACCGACGAGCATGACGTCGATAAGCGTCGCGAGCTCCCAGAAAAAGAACTTACCTTCAAGTCCGAAAACAACCGCTGAACTGTAGAAAAAGGCGACGGATATAGCCACGGCTATGAGCGTCATCATTCCGGGTGATCTTTCCTTTAGTTCATCGTAGATTCCGCTTAGAAAGGGCCATCC
>JBKHIS010000102.1:0-2802 GCA_046538535.1 Hadesarchaea archaeon
CCGTCTTAAGGTAGGCCAACTCACCGAAAAACGGGTTCTATAGAGGCCCTATAGGAGTTAAAAAATAAATATAAATAGATAAATAATATCCTAAAGGAACCCCTACAACAGTATAAATAATGGAAAATAGAATATTCTTTGTATATAAGTAAAGACTAATCAGAGAAAAAATACCTACATAAATGAATCTAGGATAAAATGCTATCTGTCTAAAACTTGGATCTGGGACTAATTTTGCAAATGCTAAAAAGCCTATAATAGAAATAAAGACAGCTATTAATAAATTTTTAATTATACCGAAACTTATTTGCCCCCTCGAATCCAGATTCATACTACTCATTAATTATCTACATAAAGACATTAATTAAAGTTTTTCCCTTGATCTTTTAGCTTTTCACTCCGGAAAACCGTCTTTAAAGAACTTTTTCACGACTTTCAAATGGTCCCCCTGTATCGTAGAACGATTCCTAACACCACCCAAGATACCCTGGTCCTTGACCGTTACCTTCTGGATCTCGCCGTCCTCGTACTCCACCTCGACCTCCGCATTTTCGGAGGGGTACTCCCCCGTGACTTTTTTATGTGTTATCTTCTCCACCTCCCGGAAGGCCACCCTTATTTTTTTTCTTCTTTATTATTCTGAGCTCGTAGTTATCCTCCCACCACTCATTATAAACTATTTTCGTTGTCCGCATCCATAAATAAAACAAGGGAGAGACCATCAAGACTGCCACCCACCACTCAAATAGAAACCCCAATAGAACCATTAAACCCATAAGACCCACGACGGAGATCAAAGACCAGTTTTGGTACTTACCCGGTGGGAGGGGTATCTTGTCTTCCGGATCCTTGAACTCCTCCCTCGTTGGCCTTGTCATCACGGCCTCCCTCAAAGCCTCTTTTATACTCTTCATATTTACATCCCCAACCTTGACTTCGAATTAGAATAAACAACTTCACCAGTATCCTTATTTTTTATTTCCACGCGATAATTCTCATCGAGCCAGTCCCCCGTATATTTGAAGGCGACACGAATACTAGCGAAAAAACCTACGAACATTCCAAGAACCAAAAAACCCTTCCCAATCCAATTTGGGATATGATCGTAGACAAACAAGACAAAAAACACTATCATCCACGGCACCATATAATTAAATACCGGAAGGGAAGGAAAATCTATCCAGGCTGTTCCATTTAAATAACGGTTGGTACTATTGTCAAATCCATCTTTATCAGGCCACGTAGTCAACGCCCATTTATAGTAATGCAAGATACTCTTCATTCGGCTTCCTCAACCCCATTCCTCGTCTCTTCAAACCCCATCAAGTCGACATGAACTGCTATTATCGAACTAAAACTCAAAAACAAACCCGAAGCAGCCAATAAATACAGCCCGATGTGGTAGTGCTGCACCGGATCCCTCGTCCACCAGCCATTCACAACCCTACCGCCGGCCGACATGGCCGAGACACCTATATCAACGGCCCAGATCCCCAGCATGAAGACAAACAAACCAAACAGCACGGCCAGGACCCAGGCCACCCTCTTAGTTAAATTATTCATTCTTCTTTCCTCTCCTCGTCCTCGAACTCTACCTTGAGCCTGGCACCCAGGACCCACTCGAAGACTACATATATCACCATGCCCGAGTAGGCGATCATGCCGAACGTCACGAGGAGGCCGAAGCCCCAGATAACTACCGCCGTTATTATCAATATGAACGCGAACCCCACGAACCTCTTTTTCTTCAAGAGGTCCACGACGGCCTTTTCTATCTTCCTTTTATTCTCCATCTTTCTTGGCCCCCATCATATACCTTTATCAACCATCTCATCAGCCAGTTTTTTGTCCTTTCACGAACTGCACTAAATGCCTTAGATTCAGAATTCCTATCATTCCAAGAATGTGCCGTGTCAAAACCCAAAAACCACTTTTCTTTATCGAACTCATCATATTGGTCTAAGTAATCACTAAAAGTCAATTCACAAGTTTCTATCCTATCCTGAAAATAATCATACCAAGTTTCCTTATTCCCATCTCTGACAGAAACATACCCATTATGGAAAACATCAACGCTCCCAATATTTACTCTTACAACTACACAGGTTCTATTCCTATGTTTAAAAATATCTGCAATTTCAAAATTAAACATCTTCTTCAGCCTCCTTCCGTTCTACCAAAACACAATTTAATTCTCCGCAGTCCAGACATTGGAGCAGGACCCAAGCATAGTCGCCGTCGCAGATAGGGAAATAAGCTATGGAGCTCATATTATCTCTCGGCTCCTTTCTCTCTACCCGTCTGCATGGACAACAGAGTTGTTGTTTTTCAAATTTCCATTTTCCACCATACACTCGGACATTGCTCATTTTTGCCTGTTCTATATCGAAATCTGGTTCACTCATGCTTCCCACTCCATTCTAATTCTTCATCATAATCCTCAACTCTATCAATCGCACTATTAAGATACATAACCGTCACAATTAACTCCTGAGGAAAAGGATGGCTCACATAATGCTCAGGAATGGTGTTTTGGACTTCTTCGAGCAATTTCTTTGCCTTTTCAAGTCTTTTTAAATTTTTTCTTAAAATCTCACCCATCTTTTTCCTCAACCTCTTTCTTCCAGTTATGAAGCTCCCTCATTTCTTGGAGATCTTCAAACAACTCCGAACAAAGACTAACAATATTCTTATCTCTACCAGTGATTGCATTACTTAATATCAACCAAATCTTGTCATCAATTTCCCCACACACTTCCCGATACCTACCGGACTCAATCTCAAGTTTAGTCATCTTCCTCA
>JBKHIS010000103.1:0-2759 GCA_046538535.1 Hadesarchaea archaeon
TCTCTTAACCGAGGATGTTGAATAGGGAAACAGGTTAATATTCCTGTGCCATTTGTGCCCCTGTCTGGTCTTTGACGCATTGGGATAGTTTGAGCAAGCATCTCTGTTTGTCGAACTGTAGAAGCTCGAGGAGAACCGTAATGGTGAGAATCGAGTGAATGCAGGATAGGGCGGACTAAGCCCGCTTCAGACAAATCCTGGTGCCAATGAAAAGAAGACCAGTTACAGCACATGTGTCCGTACCGAGAACTGACACAGGTGCCCCTGCCTTAGCAAGGCAAGACGTGTCGGAGTAATTCAGGCGAGGGAAATCGGCAAATTAGCCCTGTACCTTTGGTAGAAGGGGTGCCAGTCATGTGAATGGCTGGTTGCAATAACTAGAGATCCTCGACTGTTTAATAAAAACTTAGATGACAGCTAGTCCGAAAGGATTTGTATTGTCGTTGAATTCTGCCCAGTGCCGGTATCTGAATCCCTCTTACAAGAGGTGGAAGGACCGGTAAACGGCGGGAGTAACTATGACTCTCTTAAGGTAGCGTAATACCTAGCCGCTTAATTGGCGGCTTGCATGAAGGATCAACGAAGGATCTACTGTCCCCGCCTGAAATCCGGTGAAAATGACTTTCTGGCGCACAGTCCAGAACTTCCTACTTGAAAGAGAAGACCCTGTGGAGCTTGACTGCAATCTGTCGTTGGGGTATGACCTCAGATGTGCAGTGTAGGTAGGAGACGTTACACAGGTACACGCACAAGCGTGCCACCGAGTCGTCCATGAAACACTACCCTTCTGAGATCGTATCCCTAACCGCTTCGGTGGGACATCGATAGACGGGCAGTTTGGGTGGGGCGCCACACCCTCGAAACAATAACAAGGGCGTCCAAAGGTCAGCTCAGGTGGGTCAGGAATCCACCGTAGAATATAATGGTAAAAGCTGGCTTGACTTGGTTTGGAACAACAACAAACCAAGATGCGAAAGCAAGGCATAACGAACCCCTGAGGCCTATTTATGGGGCCCAGGGATAACAGAAAAGTTACCCCAGGGATAACTGAGTTGTCTCCTGCAAGAGTCCATATCGACCAGGAGGCTTGCTACTTCGATGTCGGCTCCCTCTATCCTGCCGGTGCAGCATCTGGCAAGGGTGGGGTTGTTCGCCCATTAAAAGGGGTCGTGAGCTGGGTTTAGACCGTCGTGAGCCAGGTTGGTTTCTTTTTAGTAGGAGTGTCTTGGTGCCTGAGGGGAAGGGGCCCTCAGTACGAGAGGAACAGGGCTTCGCAGCCACTAGTTTACCAGTTGTCCGAGAGGGCACCGCTGGGTAGCCACGCTGTAATGGATAAAGGCTGAAAGCATCTAAGCCTGAAGCCTACCCTGAAACGAGGCACCTTAAGACTCCCGTAGAAGACGGGTTTGATAGAGCTGGGGTGTAAGTGCGAAGCTTCGGCGACGCATTCAGCCCACAGTTACTAAAAGTCTGGACTGCTGAAATCTTAGTCTGGTCATCAGACAGGTCTGTGTATGAAATGATTACTTACTTTTTTTTAAAAAGATAAGTTGTTTTAGTTTAAGGTTTGAAAAATTTTTATCCCCATAAACCTGCAGGGGTGAAAGAATCTAAAACTAAATGAGATATATAACCGATTAGAAAATAATATATCGGCCAAAGTATAATTTTTTCTCTCTTAATAAAGATCAATACTACAGTGAACAATAAGAGAGTTGAGAAGATAACGAGTAAAATTTTACTATGAGCATACCTCCTATGCTTTTTGGTAAATGGAGGATCTAATATATCTGGTAATATACCTCCTAAAACTGAAAAAACGATCATAATTAAAAAGATATAAACACGCATGTTGAGGAAAAAATAAATAAAGTTTGTAATGCTATCAGGAAGAGTACCATTTAATAAAATATTGATAAGAATAGTTCCAAATATTGCGAATATTATTGAAGCTGCGATATGAGTATTTCTTTTCATTTGCTTTTCTTTTAATATATTTAATATATAATCATTAAGAAGAGGGGTGAGTGAAAGTAAGGTAGAATTTATAAAGGTCAAATACTTTCAAAATCTGAACAAATATGCCAGGTAATTCAGATAGTGAAAAAGAAGAGTTTAGAGTGACTCCGTGGGAAGTCGAAGGAAATATCGACTATGAAAAACTATTACAGCAATTCGGAACTGATCATATAGACGAGGAATTGATAGATAGAGTAGAAGACCTAGTAGGCGATACTCATTTCATGTTGAGAAGAGGGATTTTTTATTCCCATAGGGATTTCGACTGGATATTAGATCAATATGAGAAAGGCAATAAGTTTGCCATGTACACAGGGAGAGGTCCTTCAGGCCACACTCATGTAGGCCATTTGATGCCCTGGATATTCGCTAAATGGATGCAGGATAGGTTTGATGTAGATTTATATTTCCAATTGACTGATGATGAGAAATTTTTATTTAATTTTGATATGACATTGGATAAGACACATTCATTCGCTTTAGAGAATGCCTTGGATATAATCGCACTTGGTTTTGATCCAGAAAAGACTCATATATTTATAGATACAGATTACATACATACATTGTATCCTCTAGCACTTAAAGCAGCTAAAAGATTAAATTTTTCTAACGTGAAAGCTGTGTTTGGATTCGATAATTCAACCAATGTTGGGAGCATTTTCTATACTGCTATACAATCTTCTCCATGCTTCCTACCAACTGAAAGAGAAGGTAGGAAGGTACCTGTGGTGATCCCTTGT
>JBKHIS010000043.1:0-10016 GCA_046538535.1 Hadesarchaea archaeon
TGCACCGACTATCAGGCAAGAAGACTGAATATAAGAATGGGTAAAATAGGAAGCGGAGAAAAAAGAACAATTCACACACTGAACAGCACCGCTCTTGCGACTTCAAGAACTATAGTTTCCATTCTGGAAAACAACCAAACGGAAGATGGGAAAGTAGAAATCCCCCACAAGCTTCGAAAATTCATTGGGAACAAAAAATATCTAGAGCCGAAAAAAGAGTAATCTAAATCATTTTTTCAGCAGTGGAAGTGCAAGAAAGAAGATCATCCAAAGTGGCTATAAGTGTCTCAATATCCCCCTCAATCCTCATATTTGTTTGAACCTTCCTTCCATATCTCTCAGTCTTGATATCAACATTTTTGGGAGAGTCCAAATTATCCGGCTCCAGTGAGGACGCAATAGCGCCAGAAGTGGAGTCATTTTTGTATTTGCAGCGAACTTCGGCTTCGATGTCCAATCTCTCACCTCTTTTACTGACATGAAATCCTATGATTTTTCGTAATTTAAACCCTCTCGAGATTAAAATTATTCCTCCAAGATCCGGTTTACTTTGCCGATAAATTCCTTCCTCATCCCCATGGGGATACGTGCTGCGGCTGCTACATCGTGCCCCCCACCAGACCCTCCAAACTCCTTCGCCGCCTCCGACATAACCTTACCAAGATCAATTCCTCTCTCTACACATTCCCTTGTTCCCCTTGCAGATATCTTAAGCCCACTATCCCCCGACTGAGCTAAGACCAAAACTGGCTTTTCGGGTTTCACCAAACCAGATTCCACTATAACCGAAGCAATTTCCCCTACCATTCGAGAGCCGACTTTTGCATCCAGATTAACATATTTAACCGTGGAGGTATCTCTGATATTTTCTTCACCAGATTCAATACTCAACAAAACCTTTAACATGTTATCAGCGTAGTCCCCCATGCTCTCGAGGGCTTCATGACCTCCCTCATCATCTCCTAAAAGAGAGGAGAATCCTAACGAAACTTTGTCAAGCTTCTCACAAGCAATAAGCATCTCCACGTAATCGTGGATGTACTTAGGGCCGGCGGTTTGACCGGATTTTAAAACATACAAATTTCCCCACAGCGAATTCTTCAGCTGATCAGTAGGGCTAACTTCCAATTCTGAAATAATTGTTTCGAATAACTTCCTCTCATCTTTCTCATCTAAATCCTCCAACGAAACATCTGGATCATGACCACATTCCTCAACTAGCTCCTCACACCTTTCCATATTTCCAGATAACCCAGGTAAAAAAGGGTTTATAGATCTAAAGACTGAATTTAGAAGTGATTTGGATCTACCAGTCAGTTTAATCCCTCTTTTAGAACCCAAAAATCCGTCTTCAAGCGCCTGATCCAGTATGACCTCATTAACTCCGACAAATCCTTTGGAATGCTCCTGTCTATCGCCCACAGCACCAATCAAAGCCAGTTCACTCAAAGGGCTAAACCTATCGGCAAAATTCTTTACAACCTCATACACTACTCCAGATGCGCTTATTTCGTTAGAGCCATTAAGTTCAAATTCATGAGGATTCAGAAAAATAAGATTAGAGTCCGACTCAACCGATCCCGGATGGTGATCTAAAATCGCTACAGTCTTATCCTTCTCTAGTAATAGTTCCTCAATCAGATCAAACTGACCGGTACCCTGATCAAGAAAAACAAAAAAATCGTATTCCGAGTTACCAAGTTTCTCCAAATTCTCCCTATCGGGCTGACCACCAAACGAAATATGAAAGGGGATATCGTAATGATTCAAACACCTAGTCAAAATGCCTCCAGCTGAAACTCCATCCGGATCCGTGTGTGTATTAATCCTTACTTTCGTTCCCCTATCCAGTTTAGCTTTTAACTCAGAGGCCACTTCAGTAGTTCTCTCCAAAAAATCCGACACGGCTCTACGAGGCAAGCTATCCTAGCCCCTAACCAAAAGAGCGGCCTCTTCGGGTTCGTATCGCCAGTCATCCGAGAGTCTGTCCTTTCTTTTGTAGTATTTCGCTATTTTTTGAATATTGGATTCGAGTTCATTCAATTCCCTTTTAGCTCTAACGTCATTAGGATTTCTATCCAGATGATCCCTAAGTTCAACTGAATTTCTCAATAGATTCATCAGATCCTCCGGTATTTCGGGGGCTTTGCCGTTAGATTCAAGAACGGAAAGAATGCTTTCACCCAACATATCTCTTACCTCGGGAATTCCATACCGATCTCTAAGTAGAGCTCCTATCTCAGCGGGGGGATGTCCCTTATCTGCAAGCTCTAGTATCAATTCTTCAATCTCCTCCGGATTCTTTTCTACCCAATCAGGTTTTTTCGCCATCTCTAATCACCAGCCTTCTTATTTTCAACATACCACTTAACAAACTTTTCGATTGATCTAGCCCTATGTGATAGATCATTCTTACTTTTAACGGTCATCTCTGCAAAAGTCTTTCCCCCACACCTTTCAGGCTCAAAAATGGGATCGTAACCAAATCCACCCGATCCCCTCTCTTTCTGAACAATTTTTCCCTCCACTGTTCCTATAAAAATCTGAGATCCTACTTCAGAATCATAATAACACACCACAGATTTGAACTCAGATTTTCTATGATCTTGGCCCTTCATCAGCCTCAAAATCCCAGAATTACCTATTGTTTTATAAACATAAGAGGAATAGGGACCGGGAAAACCGTTAAGAGAATATACAAAAAGTCCTGCATCTTCGACAAAACAAGGGGCGCTAACAGCTTCAAATGCTTCCTTAGCACCCAGTTTGGCTATCTCCTCAAGGGTATCAGCCTGTATTTCCGTGTAATCGTAACTTAAATGCTCCATTTCGAGGTCGTACCTGGATCCAATCTCCTTGGCTTCCCTGAATTTACCTTCATTACTGGTTACGAAACTAAGTTTCACTTTCTCTCCTCCTTATCCACATATCTTCCTCTTCTCTCGATTTTCCTCACGCGCGAAAGAACCTCCTCGGAATCCGGACCCATCTCCTCTTTATAGCCTTCAAGAACAGAATTGTAAGCCTCCTCTGCAACTAAAAAATGGCTACTTCTAAGAGCTCTATGAAGGAGATGAATGTCAGTACCCTTCGCTTCTATGGACGAATTGTATTCACCAAGCCCAAAATCTATGAAATATATTTCTCCCTCAACAGAGCGAATCATGTTAGAGGTAGTAAGGTCACCATGTATAATCCCAAATTCATGTAACTTAGCTACCTGTGCACCCACTTTTCTACAGAGTTTTTCGAGGTCTCCCGGACTAAGGCTCTCAAGAATCTCCTTGACGGCCTTTCCCTCTATGTACTTCATGACCAGAAAGTTCTCATCCCTTTCAACTCTATACACAGGGGGAGTAGGTACGCCAGCTCTTTTCGCATCTGAAAGGAGTTTTGCCTCTAAAGAAGTACGTGAACTCCTCAACATTTCATCCAACCGTTTTACTCGATATTCTTTGGAAATTCTTTCCTTAATCAAAACTTTAACGTCCTTTTCAGAAGAAAATAAGTCTTTAAAATCCTCCAAGTATAAATTAGCCTCCGCTCCTTTCTTTATGAGGGTCAATTTATCTATTCCTCCACGGAATATCAACTTCGTCAGTTCTCCATCTCTGCTTAATAGAGGTATCTTTAATCTCCTCTCTCACTCCCGAATCATAAGCCAATATCCCTGTCCAAGCAATCATTGCCCCATTGTCAGCACAGTACTCCATAGGTGGAACGTAAAAGTCCCCACCGTGCTCATCCGCCATAAGCCCTAGCATCTCTCTTAGTCTTTGATTTGCAGCAACGCCACCAACTAACATTACCTCCTTTTTCTCGGTATGTGCAACCGCCCTTTCAGTGACTTCAACAACGGCCGAAAACGCAGTTTCTTGGAGACCTTTGGCCAAGGGCTCTATCTCTATACCTTCCTCTTCGTACTTTCTAGCCGCCTCAGTTGTCAAACCTGAAAAGGAAAGGTCCATACCCTTTACGCTGTATGGGAGAGAGACAAAATCTTCAGTATTTTTAGCAAGTTCCTCTATCTTAGGCCCACCCGGATGTGGGATCCCAACCTTTCTAGCAAAACTGTCAAGGCAATTTCCGAGGGCTATGTCCAATGTCTCTCCAAATATTCTATACCTTCCCCCATCAAAGGCAATGACCTGGGTGTTCCCACCGCTCACATAAAGTGTAACTGGATCCTCCGCCCCCTCAGTTAGCCTTCCTATTTCTACATGAGCAACGCAGTGATTGACTCCTATGATCGGAACATCGAGATAAGAAGACAAGGCCCTTGCAGATGTTGCCACCGTTCTCAGGCAAGACCCAAGTCCAGGACCTCTCGAGAAGGATACCAAATCAATCTCATCGGAAGCAATGCCCGCCTCTTCAAGTGCGGCATCCAAAACCTTACGAGCGTTCTTGCTATGTAGCTGTGCAGCTTCCCTTGGATGTATGCCACCGGACTCTGGTTCATACATTTCGGAAACATTCGTCAATATCCCCCCATCAGAGTCAACAACTCCAACGCCAAAGGTATGAGCCGTCCCTTCAAATCCAACACATATCATAATCGCTCTCCATCCTTGACCAAAGTTTTATTTCGGAAATTAAAAAATAAATGGAACGGGAACGTGTTAAAGTACGGTCTATCTCATAGAGGGAAAATGACATGGTTTTAGAGAAAATAAAAAAACTTTTCTCAGGAAAAGAGAAAAAAGAAGAAAAAAAGAAGATCCAGAATATTACGGTCGAAGAAGCGAAGAAAAAGATAAAAGAGGAAAAGGAAAGGATAAAAAATAAAAAATTAGATGAAATGGGTCCAATAATACGTGATATAGAGAATCTAAAGGTAAAAATAGATGAATTCACAGAAGAGTTTAAAAACGCCCAGTCAAAGGAGAAAGTTCACCCTAGCATCCGAAAGACGGCAAACGAAGCGAGAAGACTCTTCCTAAAGAAAATAGATAGAGCAGAACAGAAAATAAAAACGCCCGAGGCTCCAGATTGGGGGGATTTACTCGAAATTAAAAACTCCCTAGGAGAAGTAATAAACCTCTTAAACAACGCCAGGTCGTCCCACGGTCAACAAATAAACGCTCTATATGAAACCGAACTAAGAAAATTTCACAACCTGCTCAAAAAGTTACAGGACTATCATCAAAAAATTTCACCTGAACTTTCCAATGTAAACTCCAAAATAGAAAACCTAAATGACACATCTGATAGAATAAAGAGCATTGATAGACTAAAATCCAAAAAGAATAGTCTTAAGTCAAAAATAAAGAATTTAAGGGAAAAAAAAGAGAAAAAAAAGGAAAAAATCAGTGAAAAAAGAAATTCACTTAAAAGCCTTAAAAAGAGTGACAGGCATCGAGAATTAGAGGAAATGAAGAGGGATATAGAGGAGCTGTCAAAAAAGAGAGATAATTATCTGAGTAGAATAAAATCAGAGATAAAGGACTTGGACAGGCCATTAAGGAAGTTAAACAAAATGATTGAGAGAAAAGAAGAGATGGTCAGCAAAGAGGTAATGGATGGAATAAATTCCTACCTAAATGATCCAGTCAAAGCCGCTCTCTCAGAATCAGAAGGATTTCCAAATCTAAAAGCAACTCTTAAGGAATTGAATGAAGTTCTACCCGATAAGATGAACCTCGATCGAAGAGAAAGAAATAAACATCTAAATAAAGTCGAAAAACTACTTGAAGAAAACGTAATCTTAAATCTTCGGAAGAAATATCAAAAAACCGAAAAAGAGATAAAGGAATTAAAAGAGGAAATAGAGAACTCCTCGCTTCTATCTAAAAAATCAAGACTGGAAAATGAAATAGAAAAGCTGGAATCTGAAATAGAAAAGATAAACGCAGATATCGATAAAACAGACAAAGAAATAAGCAAAACCGAAAAAGAAATCAAGAAAAAATCTGAAAAAGTAAAAAGAAAATTTAAAGGGATATTCGATTTAAAAATAAAAGACTTATAATCTTCTCTCAATATAACATTATTAAATCTAGGTCCAAGAAGGTCTAGCACCAGAGCAGTAATGGACATCCTAACTACTTGAACTCGGTGTATCCACACTTACCGCAAGCTAATCTTTCTCCATGATCGGCCATGAAAACTCCTGGTCCACATCTTGGGCACGATTTCTTAGATCTCTTGACTTCATCATCTTCTACCTCATAAAGCTCATATCGCTTGCTTCTTACCTTATTTCGAGTCTGAGAGTCCGAACTCACAGAAACTTCCTTTTCAGCTTCTTCCTCGACTTCCTTCGCGCCTTCTGTTTCTTCCAAATCAATTTCTTCAGCCATTTTAATCTACCATTATTCAATTTTACGATTTAACCACTCTTTTAGAGTTTTTCTGTCTTTATTTTCCTTTTCCGCTTCCAAAAGCTTCTCATAGTCCAGATCTAGATCCTCTGATTTCTCCTTTATTTCAGAAATTGTTTCATTTGAGAGATCTTGATAATCTATTATTTCTTCCGGTTCCTTTTCTTCCTCTTCGGCTTCCTCAGGCTCTTCTAACTCTTTCTTAGATACTTCCTCTTCTTCCAATTCCTCGGACTTAGATTCCTCAGCAGATTTCTCCACAGCTTCCTCATGATCTTCCATTTCCTCTTCATCGACTTCCATATCAAGTATTCCTGTCCTTTCCAAAAGATACTCAGGTTCATATTCCTCTAAATCCTTCCTGGATCCATAAATTCTAGCTATTCCAGAAGCTATTTGTTTACCGTGTGGAGTTGCAATTTTCTCAATTACTATGAGGCCCTTGTGTATTTCTAATTCATTAGATAGCTCTTCGAGAACATCAGTTCTCGGTGGTGTGGGTTCATTCATGTGGTCAACCTCAAAGTTTACTTCCTCTCTATTTAACAGAGGGTTCTCTTCTTTTTCAGTTACTTTGATTTCCATTGTATCCCTTTGAAAATTAAAATTTCCTTTAATAAAACTATCCTAATTCATAGTTAAAATCAGTACTGAATACAACGCAACGCTCCAGAAATTGATCCAGTGAAAAGTACAATCAAAATATCCTCCTTTAGAATTACTCTTCAAGCTTAGCCCCAAAATATGAACCACCAAACACAAAATAGGTAGAAAATGAATGCTACTCGGAAGCCTAAACAAAAAGGTCAAGAAGATCTCTAAATTCCTCCTTTTTCTTTTGATCTATTTCTACGAAAACCATACCCTTGCCAGGCTGTCCATAGACCAAAAGAGATCCTAATGGAGCCTCCAACACTGCTGGGACCGCCGCCAAGTCCTCCTCACCCTTAACCACCACCTTCAACGGGAGTTCATCTAGGTTCCTCAAAACATCCAAAAGTTGTTGAGATATACAACCAGGAGGATTTTTAATTTCCACTGTTGAAACATCATAATTCTCAATCAATTCCTTAGTTGAATTTTCCGCCGGCTCTCTCTCGACTGTATAATCAACAATGACTAAATCAGGGCGGATCCCCCACTCAAGTAATTTGCTTGAAACAATATCGCCAACCGCAATAATCATTTCATAGTCGTTGGAGTCAAAATAACCCTTGGCCTTGTCCGAAGACTCAAACAAAATCCCTTTTGGATTTTTCAGATGCTCCCGCTCTTCTTCGGGCAATCTCAAAATTAGCGCACCCTTAAAGCGTAGCGCCCCGGGGTGTCGACGTTCATCTTCTCGGCTATCTCAGAGGTCTCGGGATCCAAAATTACCACAAACCCTCTCCACTCATCAGAAAAATTAGATTCATTACAGACCGGACATACATCCCCTTCTACAATCCTATGGCAGTTCTCACATGCCATCTCAGGCATTTTCTTCAACCTCCTCCTTTCTCTCCTCCTCTATCCACTCAAATTTACCGAGGCCTGGTTGCCTCATTGTTAGTCCAATCTTTCCTCTCTCGCCCTTCGTCATGCTAATAGATACTATTCTGGTCTTCACCTTATCTCCCTCCTTTAACTTTTTATTCGTCTCCTTCCCTACGAGGGCATTTTTCTTTGCATCATGGGTTATGTAATCATCGGCAATTTGAGAAACATGAGCCAGTCCATCCATTGCCCCAAGCCTAACAAAAGCCCCGAAGTCAACTATCTCAACGACTTCTCCAGGAGTGATCTCGTGAAGCATTGGCTTGTAAACCAATGCCGTAAATACAGTATTATGAAAACTCGCTCCCTCACCCATAACGATCTTACCCACATCAACCTGTTCCACATCAGTTATGGCCAATATAACTCCCAAGTCATTGTCAACCAAACCCTCGTAATTCTCCCTTAAAATATCGAGAACTACCTCCTTCCTCGATTCGTTAAATCTTTCCGGAGGCACTTTTACTGTATCCTTAATCGTAACCAACTCAAACATAATTATCATCTCTCGATTTCATTCATTTAGAGTTAACTCTTTTAATTCCTCTGGAATAAATTCCTCTTCATCACTCAAATACCTTCATTTCTTATCATCTTATGCCTTAATAACGATGTGGCAAATCTTGCCCTATCCATAATAGGGTCATTCGGGGAACAATCTTTTCAACAGTAGTCCCATCTATCTTCAAAATTTTCATCCAATGTAAAATCAACCCGCCAACTTTTAAGTTCCATCGAAGCAGGGAAAACAAAGACAGAGGGAAAAAGTCGGATAAAAAGAGCTATTGTCCCAACTTTACTATTATCTCGTGTACCTCACAATCATCAAAAACAGGGATAAGATTTCCGTCGATTTCCTCACCATCTACTTCAATAGAGCTAATGCCCTTCGACACACCTTCGGGGTTTTTCACATGTATTCGATATTTGGAACCCCTAAATTCTCTTTCCACTTCATAACTATCCCAGTCAGAAGGAATGCACGGATCTATCCTCAATCCACCGTGATCCGGACGTATTCCTAAAATCCACTCTGTTATAGCAACCCAATTCCACGCCGCAGTGCCTGTCAACCAAGAATTTTTGGCCTCCCCCTCAGTAGGGGCATCAGGTCCAGCAATCGTCTGGGCATAGACATAAGGCTCACATCCATGAACATCACTCATTGATTCTCGTACGGATGGACAAATTCTTTTATAGTAATCAAAAGCTCTATCCCCACGGCCGACCTTCGTTTCCGAAATCATTATCCATGGGTTCGTGTGACAGAACACACTGCCGTTCTCCTTATACCCTGGTGGATAAGTAGAAATTTCTCCCAGCCTTTTTTTATAACTAGTAAAGGGTGGTTGATGAAGAACTATACCATGATCAGTGACCAGATGCTTCCTCACGGAATCCAAAGCTCTTTCCGCCTTCCCATCCTCCAAACCGATTCCAGCCATAGGGCAAACTCCCTGGGTTTCTATGAATATCTTGCCTTCCTCACATTCGTTTGAACCGACCTTATCACCAAAGTGATCATATGCCCGGAGAAACCAATCCCCATCCCAACCAACATCCTTTACAGTCTCTTTCATGGACTCCGCGTATCCCCTGTAAACACTCGGATCCTTTAGTTCCTCAATATTTTCGGATATTTCTGCCATTTCATTCGCGACAAGGGTAAACAATCCTGCGATAAAGATAGACTCCGCTGTGTCCCCCGCCGCTTTGTCCTCGTGAGTCTGAAATGACTCATCCGGGTTATCGGAAAAGCAGTTAAGATTAAGACAGTCATTCCAATCAGCATGGCCAACCAGAGGAAGCCCATGGGGGCCAAGCCTATCAAGAGTGTATTGTATCCCCCTTTCCAAATGATCGTAAAGCGGCTGCTCGGTACCTTCCTCATTTTCGTAAACCACTTGTTCTCTAAGGATGGAATAATCGCCCGTTTCCTTGATGTATGCGGAAATGGATAAAATTAGCCAGAGAGGGTCATCATTAAATCCACTTCCAATCGCCTCGTTGCCCTCCTTCGTCAACGGTTGATACTGGTGATAAGCGCCTCCATCCTTCTTTTGGGTTGCCGCCAAATCCAAAATACGCTCTTTAGCTCGCTCAGGAATCATGTGAATAACGCTCAAAAGATCCTGATTAGAATCCCTAAATCCTATA
>JBKHIS010000044.1:0-10001 GCA_046538535.1 Hadesarchaea archaeon
GGAGAGCGTAGGTCTAGCAATCGCTTTAGCAATTGGAATTCAAAATATTTCAGATGGTTTTGCCTTTTCAATTCCTGCAGAAAAATCCGGTTTCCCTAGAGGCAAGAATATGTTATATACTACTCTTTCGGGTGCTCTGCCAGAACCCCTTGCTGCAGTGCTTGGATTCGTTTTGATGAGGATTTTTACCGGAATTTTTCCAATTGCCGCCGGTTTTGCTGCCGGTGCAATGTTGGCCGTTGTGTTCAAGGGAATGATTCCAGAGAGTCACGGTCATGATTATTCTTCAATAGCTACCGTTATGTTTTTGATTGGATTCGTTTTGATGATGTTTATCAATAAGACTTTTACTGTATAGAAAAGAAGAAGCGGGCTTTGGAGAAAAACACTTTTTCAATCCCACAAAATCTAGATTTTTTACCCGGAAAGTTCAGAATATTTATGAAAAAGCAGAACTAGAAGTTTTAGAAATTTAAAAAATAGAGAAAACTGCATAAAAACCCCCTCGTAAATCTTCCAGAAAAAATTGCAGATAATGCAAAGAGGCAAAGGAACCAATTTCTCAAAACGTCATAAAATGTTTTAAAGCAAAAATTAAGCAATTATACAACCTTTCTAATTTCCGAAAAACGATAGAATGGTGCGGCCGGCGGGATTTGAACCCGCGTATCGGGCTTGGAGGGCCCGAGTCTTAGGCCAACTAGACCACGGCCGCGCGATTGAGGATATTTGAAGGAAAGTTTATATCTTTTCTTTACTTGGATCCCATGCTGCGCTTTTCCAAGTATCTTGGCAAAGTTAACATATCGAAATCCATAACCCTGAGAAGATTATTCCTTAAGATCCTTCAAAAATATTTCGTAAACAAGCCAATTCATCACTCATCAGAGAAAAGACCTCTCCACCACTCTTCATAACGGACTCAAAAGCCTTCCCGACAAATTAAACAAACACGCACCTAAAACTTTCCAAGGGTATTTAAACTAAGATTTCTGTAATAGACTCCGGTGAGTCGATGCCCAAAAAAATAGCAGTTATCCCGGGAGACGGAATAGGTCCTGAAGTAATCGAACAGGGGCTCAAAACCTTGAGGGCCGCAGAGGATTCAACGAAAGGACTCAGCCTCGACATTGAAAAATTTCACTTTGGCGCAGAGCGTTACCTCGGAAACGGCGACCTACTTTCAGAGGGAGATCTCAAGGAACTGGAGAAAAAGGATTCAATTTATCTCGGAGCACTCGGAGATCCTAGAGTAGAGACCGGGGTACTGGAAAGGGGCATACTCCTAAAATTAAGGTTTTACTTCGATCAGTACGTTAACCTCAGGCCCATCAAGCTATATCCTAACGTGCCTTGTCCACTGAAAAATAAGGGACCAGAGGACGTGGATTTTTACGTAATCAGAGAAAACACGGAGGACTTTTATGCCGCCCTCGGCGGGAACCTCCAAGAAGGAAGAAACAATGAAAAATTGGAAATAGAAAGATCTCTATATAAGGCGAAGTTCGATCTGGATGTAGAGGTAGACGGTGATGAACTGGCCTATCAGATAGGACTCAACAGCAAAAAAGGTAGCGAGAGAGCCATTAGATTTGCCTTCGAGCTTGCTAAGGAGAAGGAAAAGGAGAGATTAACCTCGGTTGACAAAGCAAACGTCCTTTCGGATTCCTATGGGCTCTGGAGAGAGATTTTCGAGGAATTAGCGGAGGATTACCCGGAAATAGAAACGGAGTACAACTTCGTTGACGCCATAACGATGTGGTTCGTAAAAACGCCCGAGTGGTACGAAACCGTAGTAACTCCAAATATGTTTGGGGACATCATTACCGATCTGGGGGCAATGATCCAAGGAGGCCTCGGACTCGCTCCGGGCGGAAATATCAACCCGGACGGAGTAAGCATGTTCGAACCCATCCACGGGTCGGCCCCAAAACACGCAGGTAAGAATAAAGCAAATCCAATTGCCACAATACTAGCTGGTGCGATGATGCTCGAACAACTGGGAGAGAATGAAGCAGCAGATAAAATCGAAAGTGCAGTATCCGAAGTCCTTGAAGAGGGGGAGGTAAGAACCTATGATCTCGGCGGGGATTCATCCAGCTCCGAGGTCGGAGACGCAATCGCAGGAAAAATCCTAGAAAAATAAAGCGCAAAGAGATTCGAAGATTTTATACTTACGAAGCACATATAATTCCATCAAGCGGGTTACTTGGGTTTCATCGTTTCGTTTCCAAAACTCGTTATACCCAGAATAATAGATCAAGGAAGGCATAGAAAAAAATGGATAATCCCGACTGCAAGGAATGCGGCAAAGAAATGGATTATTGGAGCACTCTGAACGCCTACTACTGTAAAAGATGCAGTATGATTTACGATCCTCAGAAGGACAAATACTGGAAGACGGAAGAAGAGTAGCAACACGCTTTAAATTCTACTGATTCATTCCGGTCAACTGGTAAAATAACGGCAATTTTTCTGTTAAAATATCCACCTAGAGATTAATACATCACAGAAAGGATTACCCCTTTCTATCCGGCTTTCCATTCCTAAAGGCACGATTAATTCCATTAACCATTGCCTCCACGCTCGCCAACACCACGTCATCCCTTACTCCTTTGGCTATGTAGGTCTTGCCCTCCTTGTCCTTTAGCCTTACCTTAACCTCGGCTAGAGCGTCACTTCCGCCCGTGATCGCATCGAGATGGTATTCTTCCAAACTAATGTCCGCAATCTCACTAATTACGTTCCTAAGAGCTTTTATGGCTGCATCGACAGGGCCTACGCCCGTTGCCGAACCAATCCTTTCCTCTCCCTCAAACGATAGTCGAATAGATGAAGTGGGCGTCACAGTATTGCCAGTAGTTACGGTTGCCTCCTTAAGTTCAACAATCTTCTGTTCCTCGGGTAATTCACCTAAAACGTTTTCCGCAACCGCTCGGAGATCCGCGTCGGTGACTGCCTTTCCCTTGTCCCCGAGATCCCTAATTTTTTGAGTGATCTCATTGAGCTGATTGCCGTTTACCTCCATGCCCAAATCCTCTAACTGCTTCTGTACCGAATGCCTTCCTGTGAGTTTTCCAAGATCAAGTCTCCTGTTATGGCCCACAATTTCCGGAGAAATCGGCTCATAGGTACCCGGATACTTTACTACACCATCAGCATGGACCCCCGTCTCATGTGCAAATGCATTGTCTCCCACTATCGCCTTATTGGGGGGATTCGCTATACCCGAAATTCTCTCGATCAAGCCGGAAGTCTCCACGAGATACTTTGTAACGATGTTGGTGTCCACACCATGAAGTGCCTCCAGCACCATCACGACCTCCTCGAGAGGTGCGTTACCAGCCCTTTCACCGAGACCATTTACAGTTACATGCACCTGTCCACTACCCCCTATCACCGAAGCGATCGTGTTGGAGACGGACAGGCCAAAATCGTCATGACAGTGAACGCTTATGGGAATACTTACAACCTCCCTTATCTCTTCAGTTAGCCTCCTCATCGCGCCTGGAATGGCCACCCCCAGAGTATCAGGGATGTTTATCCTGTCTGCTCCTGCCTTTTCAACCTCGCTGTAAATTTTTTTGAGGAAGTCCAATTCCGTTCTCGTAGCATCCTCAGCGGAGAACTCCACCTTGATACCTTGGTCCTTTGCCATCTCGACGGACTTAACCGCCTTTTTAAGAGCTCCTTCCTTCGTCATATCGAGCTTGTGTTTAAGGTGAATATTCGACGTGGCAAGATAAATGTGTATACAGTCAACTTCACAAGCAAGCGAAGCCTCTATATCCTCCTCCACACATCTAGCAAGACCACATATCTCCGCATCTAGGTTCTCCTTTACAATTTTCCTCGTGGCATCTCTCTCCCCCTCAGAGGCAATCTGACTTCCAGCCTCGATAACGTCAACTCCAAGTTTATCAAGCTTCCGAGCTATCATCAGCTTTTGATCGACCGTAAACGAGATCCCCGGAGTCTGTTCTCCATCACGCAGGGTGGTGTCGAAAATCTTGACACTCTCTGGAAGATTCGTTTCCTTTTTCCACTTATCCATAAATTCCGTGAGAAAGCCCCTGTCTTCATCCATCTTCTAACACCTATCCGAATAGGGCATGGTCTTAAGGGGTTTTATAAGTTTTCGTATCAAGTTGATAGAGGGCGAAAATTTTAATCCATGAACGCCCGGTTGTTTTAGGGTACAATAAGTCAAAATCATAAATAATACAAGGCAGAGAAGAAGTTTGTATGACAAAAAATAAACTGATAAAGGTTCTCGACACGACACTCAGGGACGGCGAGCAAACGCCAGGAGTAGCTCTTTCCCCAGAGGAAAAGCTGGAAATAGCTAAGGAATTGGACGAAGTGGGAGTCGATATGATAGAGGCAGGATCAGCAGTTACTTCCACAGGGGAAAGAGAAGGAATCAAACTGATAGCCAATGAGGGTCTAGATACTGAAATCAGTAGCTACGCCCGAGGGGTTAAGTCCGACATTGACTCCGCCCTAGAATGTGGAGTAGACGCAGTTCATCTCGTAATTCCCGTATCGGATCTGCATATGAAAAAAAAGTTAGAGAAGTCTCGAGAGGAAGTTAAGGAGATGGCGCGGAAGACGACCAGATACGCAGTAGATCATGGACTAACCGTAGAACTTTCAGGCGAAGATGCAACAAGAGCTGACAGAAGCTTCCTAAAGGAAGTTTTGAACATCGGAGAGGAGGAGGGAGCGGAAAGATTCTGTATATGCGACACAGTCAGCATGATGATGCCGGAGCAGATATACGACCTATTCTCAGAATTCTCCAAATTCGCAGATATACCCATATCAGTTCATTGTCACGATGACTTTGGCGTCGCAGTGGCTAATTCCTTGGCTGGAATCCGGGCAGGTGCAGAAGAAGTCCACGTCACGGTTAACGGCCTGGGGGAAAGAGCCGGCAACGCCGCTCTAGAGGAAGTTGCTCTCGCTATATCCGAATTTTACGATTACAGAACAAACATAAAGCTTGAAGGGCTCTACGACCTGTCAGAACTCGTGGAAAAATACACAGGCATACCTATACCACCTACAAAGGCGGTTACTGGCACCAACGCGTTTGCCCATGAAACAGGTATTCATGCACATGGAGTTCTTTCCGAGGCCAAAACTTACGAACCCATCTCCCCAGAAACCGTCGGTCAGAAGAGAAGACTAGTTTTTGGTAAGCACACAGGTAGACACGCTATCCGAAGCAGACTAGAGGAAGAAAGCATAGACCCCAGCGAAGACCAAGTTCAAGAAGTGTTCCAGAGAATAAAGGAGTTGGGCGATAAAGGAAAGCTAATAACGGACGCAGAGTGGAGCGCCATAGTAGATGACGTCATGGGTAGAAGCCTCGAAGAACTGGTAAAGGTAGAAGAACTCACGGTTACCAGCGGCGATAATGTCACGCCCACAGCGTCAGCGAAAATCCGGTACAAGGACAGAGAATTCATAGAAGCAGGAGTTGGAGTCGGACCCGTGGACGCTGCCATAAATGCAGTTAAAAAGGTCGTGGAGGGCATATCCAACATCAAACTTCAAGAGTACCACGTCGAAGCTATATCCGGAGGAACGGATGCGATGGTGGACGTGGTCGTAAAACTCACTGATGGAAAGAAAATAATAGATTCACGCGGTTCGAATGAGGACATTATAAAAGCAAGCGTACAAGCAATGCTTAATGGCGTGAATCGCTTACTGTGGGACAAAAAACTTGAAGGTGATTAATTATGCCAAAGGATGAAGAGCCATCCCTTTCCGAGAGGATTAACAACCTTCGTCTTCCTAACGACGACGAGGTATTCGGAATTGTGGAAAAAGCAATGGGATCCGGACACATGAAAGTGAGATGCAAGGACGGTAACACGCGAACGTGCAGAATACCAGGAAAGCTCCAGAAGAGGGTGTGGATCCGAGAAGGCGATGTAGTCATCATCGAACCTTGGCAGGTTCAGAGCGATGAAAAGGGAGATATAGTATACCGATACACACAGACTCAACTGGGCTGGCTCAAAGAAGCAGGTATATGGAACGGGTAAGATCAAACTTACAATTAACCTGTGACTGAGAAAGACGCTATAGAAACAGGATATATATGCTAGACATTAGGGTTAAATACCCGCTTTATCTTTAAAAAGATAGAAAAGGACTTTAAGCCCAGGAACATAACGATCTACCTTGCGCAATCTGAACCTAATTTTTCGGCTAGCAAGACTCTTAAATTTGGATTGTTTGAGTGAAGAATGATTTCATATTTACCATCACGATCAGCACCAAGTCTTTTGGAAAGAACCGCATTGAGAACGGAATTATCAAAGTAAAGAGAATTTACCTTAAGTATGATGCTTTCATAGATCCGCTCCTCTATTTTTTTCACGCCGTTCCGAACCTTTGAGTTGACGGACCTGCCCGTTTCTTTGACGGCTTCGGAAAAATTATCCTTTGCCTCGTCAAGTTTTCCCTCTTCGGCATTTTTGGTGGCCTTTTTGGTAGAATCCGTGGCCTTCTTCATTGCTTCTTCTGCCTCCTCCGAATTTCGTTCAAGCTCGGACTCAGTACTAGTAGATTGTTCAGCGGTTTTCCTCCTCATATCCGTAGAATACTCTTCCCCATGACAAGGCCTCCAACTATTCCAATCATTTCTAAGTCCCTCAAGCTCGTCGGAAGTAACATCGTTTCCTATTTCCCCCGGTTCAACTTCTTCCAGAATAACATCAACCTTTCTACAGACAGAGACAACTTTTTCCCAGTCACCCCATATCTTGAAGTTTAGTTCAACGTTTAAATTTTTTTCACGGCTTATACTCGCCATTTTTGTTCAGTTGAGTGCTGTATAGAAGTCTAATTAATAAATCTTTCCTTTTAACCAAGGTAAAAGAAAATAAAAATCCTTTCTTCCGCTAAAACGCATACTCCTACTCATTACACAAATAAGTAGGTAAGCAGAAAGAGCAAGCCCATCGAGGCGAAAAAAACAAAAATCCACTCCGAGAAGGTCTTGAATATCTTCATTGGTTGCACCTTCCCAACTCCTCCGGCAAGTCCACTACCAATAATGGATCCAACGATAGCCTCATTGAGCGAGAGAGGAATTCCGAGGAGTGTAGCGGACTGCGCCAATATCCCTGCACTTGCGAGCGCACTTATGGCACGCCTGACCCCTAATTCGGTATATTCCTTTGAAACGGCACTAACAATACGGGGGCCTCCTAACCAAGTGCCAAGCAGAATAGATAACCCACCTAGGACCAACAATGAAAATGAAGATATCCCGAGATGTCCAGATGCCAAACCAACGGCAAGTCCTATTTTATTTGCCCCGGCCGAATAGGCAGAAAATGCACCCATTAAGAGAAGAAGTTTCCCCAAAATCATCTTCTCTTTTCTTCCCTTTTCCACATGGCTTCTGAAAATGCGACTGAAACCGAAGCTTATTAACATAGCTACGAAGGGTGCTAGAAACCAGAAGATTACTAGAGTTCTAATCTCAGTCAGATTCCAAGATTTTCCAAGACCAAGACCTGCTCCAAGAATACCACCAACTACCACAAAAACCGTTGGGATGGGAATATGGGTAAAAACTCCCACCAGTATCAAAACCGCAGAGATCACCAGAACCAAAGAACCGATCTTTACGGAAAGCTCAGGGGCTGAAAGCAGACCAGAACCAATCGTCTTGGCAACTTTGCCTCCTTGAAGAACCGCGCGCAGAAAGCCAAAAATCCCCGCCAGAAGAGGCCCCTCGGAGAACACCGAGTTCCTCTGAGTTTGCAGGCGGACCGAAAGATGGAGAAATGCTCATGGCCCCAATCATCCAGGCCACAAAAAGGCCCACAGCCAGAAGGATGATGTTAAACGCCATTCAACATTATTTGGGTGATCTCCGTATACTTAAGTAGTTTCTCCAATTCTCAATTGATAAATCATTCATTCTCAAAATCCCGGTGAGAATAATTAAAAGACTGCTAAAATCATAGCAGTCGAATTAGCAATCTCTATCTACCACTGTCCATATCTATACCACTTCAAATTTCCTCGAGAAATTGAGTTCCTCCTGACCTACTCCATCCACTATCCTAAACCTCAGATAAAACTCGCCCTCAGTCCACCCTTCCTCCGGAGGACTTATCTCTTCATCAAACCATAATACTCTGACTCCATCTGTAGAACCTTCAGATAGCTTGAGATCATCAAAGTGTGTATCTACCCCTCCATCGGGCCAAAAAAGCGAAAGATATAGCTCGTATTCAGCTCTATCCTCTTGATCAAGTTCAAATCCTTCAATCTCCAAGTAAAAACGGACCGATTCCCTAGAACTATACATGCCAGAATGAGAATCGTACTCTTCATACCCACTAACTTCCTCCACAAAGGAAAAATCAGCAACTGTAAGATCCAATCCCGGGTAATCCACATCCTTAGGATCCAAACCAACAGCAACCATCGCCTCCTCGATGTGAGCTATTTCTATCACTTCTATTCCCTCAACATCAACATATTGCCCTTCCGGAACCATGACTTTGCTGGCTCCAAAATCCCTTGCCGCTATTACTTTTTCCTCCACTCCGTCAACTTTTCCAATACGGCCATCGGCCTCCAAGGCTCCCGTGACTAAAATATCATTATCAAGCGGTTTCTCTTTTACAGCAGATATTATCGCGAGTACCTGAGCCGCGCCCGCACTGGGTCCAGACAAATATTTCGACCTATCCCCCTTATCCAAATCAATGCACACATCGTAGTCCGTTTCCAGGTTTTCATCTGTATGCAAATCGGATATTTCCCTTGCCAACTGCGAAGACATCTGTGTATTCCTTTCAAAGGTAGTATCCTTTATCTCTAAAAGTAAAGACCCATCTCCCGAAACAATTTCTATACCGAAAGAATTTACCGATCCCTCTTCACCAGATACCGCTAAGAAATAATAGTCCAAGACGAAGGGATCCAGCACGTCCTTAATTCTTTCGTATTCATTGTTCAAGGATTCGTACTCATCTACAATTCGATCCTTTTCCCGTTCAAGATTATCGTATCCTTCCGAAAGGCTTCCGTACTCGGACTGGAGATTATCCATTCTTTTCTTAATCTCATCATAGTCAGACTGAACGCCCTCCTTCTCCTCGTTCAGTGTTTCGTATTTTCGTAAAAGATTTTCATATTCCTGAAAAATACTTCTGTTTTCTTCCTCTATCTCGTTAATCCGGATTTTCCGTCTTTGAGATTCCCTATACATAAAGATCGAAAAAGCCGCCAGAATAAGGGATATCAAGACCAACGAAGAAATTAAAACTTTAGAAGAATCCTTCATCTTCTTTCCTTACATTTCCAAAAAATAGGTCAAAGTTTATTAAGCTCACCTTTCCTTCCTATTTTATTCACATACCACGAATATCTTTTCGAAAATCAAATCATGCAATTCTTAACCCACCACAAAAATGTTTTTGAAAAGAATGACAAAAAAGGAAAAGAGTATTGAACTAAGTAGTGTGAGCAAAAGTTTCGGCGGCCTAGAATCAGTATCGAATATCAATTTAAGAGCCAAAAGCGGTGAGATTCTTGCTCTTCTTGGCCCCAACAGTTTTGATGAAATCCGCCAAGATGAGAATGATATCTGGTCTAATAATACCAGACCCTGGCATTATTACTGTAGTGGGAATGAACATAACGGAGAGAAATGTCGAAACAAAGCAGAGGCCAGGCTACGTTCATCAATAGTCGGAACTATACGAAGTTCTTACTGGTCATGAATAATCAAGCTTCGTAGACAATATTTAAGGTTTAGAAGAAAAAAGAGAAACGAAAAAATCAACGTGGGGTGAAGGCCTTTAGAATGGAAAAATCTTCTGGATCCTCTAGACCTCTACCTCCTGAAATTACTACCTGAGATTCGGTGAGTCTAACTTTATCTATTACTTCCCTATTTACTATATTTACAGCCTTTCTTATATTGGTAGGCTCCCTTTTGATAATCTCTCCTTTTC
>JBKHIS010000045.1:0-9781 GCA_046538535.1 Hadesarchaea archaeon
TGATCTGTTGAAATTACTTGTATGGATTTTCTTTCCCTCAAATCTTGAGAGGAACTTCCGATTAAAACTTCGTATTCCCCCGTACTTACCCTCCATTTTTTGATCTCCGGATCGTAGTGGGCGAAATCTCTCTTTCTGAGCGTGAATTTTACTTGCTTTTCTTCCCCAGGGGAAAGTTCTATCTTTTCGAAGCTCTTTAGTTCCTTTTCTGGCCTTTGTAAATCAGGGTTTTTCTCCTTAACATAGAGCTGTACTATTTCCTTCCCCTTATATTCACCTGTGTTTTCGATTTTCATGGTGACCTCTAGTCTATCGTTGGATTTGAGGATATCTTTATTTGTCTTCAGCTCGGAGTACTCGAACTCAGTATAAGATAGTCCGAATCCAAAGGGGAACATGGGTTCCACTCTCTTCTCATCGTAGTATCTGTATCCGATGAACAACCCTTCTCCGTAATGGACCTTGCCCTTTTCTCCGGGAAAGTTCAGAAAGGAAGGATTATCTCTGAGATTTTTTGGTAAGGTTTCTTGAATCTTGCCAGAGGGATTTTCGTCTCCGAAAAGGATATCGGCTATGGCGCTGCCTCCTGCCTCTCCTGGAAGCCATGCTTCTAGTAAGGCCGAAGCGTGATGCAGCCAGGATTTCATTTCAACGGCAGAACCATTGTTTAGTACTACAACCACGTTAGATTGAACTTGGGATATCTCCCTTAGCAGTTCAATCTGGTTTTTGGGAATTTTCATGTGGGGCCTATCAAAGCCTTCCGATTCTATTTTCCTCGGCACCGATAGGAAAAGTATAGCTACATTGGACTGTTTTGCCTTGCTCTTAGCCTCTTCTATTAGTCGGGTTTCCCTCTCTTCTCCTTCATACCCCCTTGCGAATTTAATTTCAGTGTTTTCGGCCGTGTGTTTTATCTCATTCAGTGGGATATCTAACTTTTCAGGTTTAACCTCTGAACTTCCTCCTCCCTGGATACGAGGTTCCTTGGCGGTTCTTCCGATTACCGCAATGGAGTTTAGGGCTTCGTCGTTAAGGGGGAGGATCTTGTCCTTGTTCTTAAGCAGAACCATTCCTTCACAGGCTACCTTTTTTGCGAGTTCGTGATGTTTCTCGGAATTCACTTTTACAGAGGGATTCCGGTTTTTCTCTGCCTTCAGGACGATTTTCAGTATTCTTTTCACAGCTCTGTCTAGAGTTTTCTCCTCGAGTTCCCCCGATTTGACGGCTTCTATTATGTCTTTGTCATTATCCGGTGAGGGTCCGGGCATTTCAAGATCCAAACCTGCTTTAAGTCCTTCGATCCTGTCATTTACTGCTCCCCAATCCGAAATCACGATTCCATCGAAATTCCACTCCTCTCTTAAAATCTGGTTTAAAAGATAGGGGTTTTCCGATGCGTATTTTCCGTTGACTTTGTTGTAGGCACACATAACTGTCCAGGGCTTCGTCTCCTTTACGATTTGCTCGAATGCCGGCAGGTATATTTCCCTAAGGACTCTCTCCCTTATTTCTGCACTAATCTTCATCCTTTGAAACTCTTGGTTGTTTGCGACATAGTGTTTGAGCGAAGTCCCCACGCCCTGGCTTTGAACGCCCTTAACGAACGCTTTTCCAATTTCTCCGGCCAAGTACGGATCCTCCGAGTAATATTCGAAGTTACGACCCCCGAGTGGTGATCTTTTCATATTCACGCCGGGAGCTAGAAGCACATCTATCCCGGACTTCAGGCATTCCTTCCCAAGTGTTTGACCAACTTCTTCTATTAGATTTTCATTCCATGTTGAACCCATGGTAGATGCTGTTGGAAAACATGTGGTGATCTCCCCCTCCTCCGATTTTTCGGAGTCTATGCGTATTCCGTGTGGGCCGTCGGATAATATTAACTGTGGTACATTCAGTCTTTCGATACCAACAGTTTTCATCCATTCGGCACCGGAGCAAAGCGATGCCTTTTCCTCCAATGAAAGTTTTTTCACCAGTTCACTGGTATCAGAATTCATTGGAATCTCGTTGTAAACTGATGAGGTCAGCAATAAAACGATTTAGGTTTTTAATGGAAAAAGATCGTTCCCCCTGATCTCTTCCCCTATAATCAATAATAAAAATAATTAGACGTCTATTTCAAAGTCTAGTTCTTCGGCCATTTCTTTGTATCGGTTCCTTATCGTGACTTCTGTCGTGTTAGAGGCCTCTGCGACTTCCCTCTGGGCTCTCTTCTCTCCTTCCATTACTGATGCAACGTATATTGCAGCTGCGGCGGTTGCGGTTGGGCTTTTACCTGATGTCAGCTTCTTCTCCTGTGCCCTTCTAATTAGTTCGATGGCCTTTGTTCTAACTTCACCGGAAACGTCCAATTCACTTCCAAATCTTGCCACGTATCTTGCAGGATCTATGGGTGGTAATCTTATGTCAAGTTCTCTGGTTATTAGTCTGTAGCTTCTGGCGATTTCCTTCTTGTCAGTTCTGCTTACTTCGGCTATCTCCTCGAGTGTCCTTGGCATCTGATTGTCTCTACATGCGGCGTAAAGCGCGGCGGAAGCAACACCTTCGATCGATCGACCTCTAATAAGGTCCTTCTTCACAGCTTTTCTGTACAGCTTTGAAGCTGCTTCTCGAATACTTTTTGGAAGGCCTACCTGAGATGACATCCTGTCCATTTCTGAGAAAGCAGTTGCAAGATTCCTGTCCTTAGCGTCCGAGACTCTGCTTCTTCTTTGCCATTTTCTTAGTCTCTGCATTCTGGATCTTCTCTCTGGCGAAAGGCTGTTTCCTCTGCTGTCACGGTTCTTCCAGTCTATCTGGGTTGACAGCCCTTTATCGTGGATTGTCTCTGTAGAGGAAGGTCCTGCTCTACTTCGGTTTTCTCTCTGTTTCTGATCGAATGCCCTCCATTCCGGGCCTCTATCTTTGATGTCTTCCTTCAGTATCCTACCGCATTTTTCACATATTTCGATGTTACGTTGGTAATCTCTAACTACGGAGGAACTTCCACAGGTTGGACATTCCTTTTCCAACTCTTTTTTTCCTCCGACCTCGGCCTGATTTTTGGATTTTGCTTTTGGCATTTTTTTCTCACCTTCTTGGTATATATTTTGTCCTCATGATAGATGATATACTACTATATCTAATCTTTAATCGTGAAAACGACCGCCGAAACGAGCGAAATTAGATGTTCGTCGTGTCTTATGTATTTTATTCGTATTTGCTTTTTTTTAATTATTTTTGAGAGTAAAACGAGAGATTTATTCCCTCTTTTCTTGTTACCTTTGTTGAAGGTTTATATTTGGTTAGGGGTTTATAAATCTTTCCCAAAAGGAGCGTTTGTATGGATTGATTAGATCATTGAAATTGAAGAAAATTTGAGGCTTAAAAGGAATCTTCCGATTGTGATGCCGCGCATCATTTGGGCACATATAAGGCTTTCGTTTTTTAGCTGGTTTTTGCTTTTATTTTTGAGGTTAGTTGGACAATGTTTTTCAAATTACCCCTAAGCTCTTCTTCCTCTGATTCCAGTTGGAGGTTAATCTTACCGTCCTGGCCTACATTTTCAAATATTACGTTTTTTATCTCGTTGAAGTCCCATGATTTTGAATCTATGGTCTTAGAGATGAAACCGCTTTCTCTGTAGAGAATTAACCTCTTATTCGTCAGGTAGGCATCGTACTTTTCGTTTTCGCATTCAACTGAGCATTTGCTCCACTCGATAGTTTCCTCGGGGGTTAGTTGATCCTCAAGCGCCATTACTACACCACTATTAAAGTATTTAAGAGGAGACATAAAGATTTTATGAGGAACTTAATATCTTTTGTTGTTTTTCGTTATGAATTTTTACTTTTGTCTTTTAATAATAAAATTAAGACGTATTTTTGGCCTTGATTTTTCCTTTTTTGCTGCGTTAAGAATATTACTAGGGATCTAGAGTTGAATCTATTTTTAAGTATTGTGTAAATTGCCCACTTGTCTATGAAAAAATACATAAAATTTTTATCTGGTAAGTAGGAGAACATTAAACGGGAGGGAGGAAAGAGAAAGATATTTTCTTTGATTTCCACCAAAAAGGGGAAGATAAACTAATTTTTAAGTGATCGGGGATTGCTCTGAGTTTCGGTCACGCTCTATACGTAGGTGCCTGGAAGGAGGCATGCTTAAATTCGATCCAATAAGGATCGCTGTAAGGGATACCGATAGTCGGGTTTCCCTTCGGAGGGACAATACCTCCCTCCCTTACCTTTTTTTTTACTAACTGAGTTTTTCCGAGATTTCCTTGTGGGTAAATTGTTTTGAATCTGGTCCGGCGTAAGAGGAGACAACATGGCCTTCTCCGATTAGATAATATTTGTAGGTGGTCAATCCTTTCAAGCCTACTGGGCCTCTGGCATGTATCTTCCCCGTGCTTATTCCAACTTCTGCTCCAAGTCCGTATCTATAACCGTCGCTGAATCTCGTAGAGGCGTTTGCCATTACGCTGGAAGAATCTACTCTCTCCAAGAATTTTAGAGTTCTATTTCCGTTTTCGGAAATTATTGAGTCCGTATGTTTAGAGCCGTATTTGTTGATATGATCAATGGCTTCGTCCATTTCATCAACTATCTTTATGGAGAGAATGAGATCTAGATATTCGGTTTTCCAATCTTCCTCGTCCGCTAACTTGATTTCCTCTAGTATATTTTTTGTCTTTGGGCAACCTCGCACTTCAACTTCTGCTTCAAGATATTTCTCATGGATTTTAGGCAAAAATTCTTCCGCTATTTCTTTGTGCACCAATAGGGTTTCTGTTGCGTTGCAGACAGCAGGGTATTGAACTTTTGCATCGTAGGAGATCCTAACTGCCTTATCCAGATCGGCTTCTTTATCTACATAGGTGTGACAAAGACCTTTTGCATGGCCCAAAACGGGAATTCGGCTGTTGTCCTGAATAAAGTTTATAAAATTCTCGCTTCCACGGGGGACTAAAAGGTCCACATGTTTATCAAGTTTGAGCAACTCTTTTACTTCCTTTCTTGCACGCATCAGCTGTATCCAGCCTTCAGGAATTCCGGCTTCTTCGGTTGCTTCCTTTATAGTCTCGTAAAGAATTTTGTTTGATCCGTCCGCTTCACTACCCCCTTTTAATATTACGGAGTTTCCAGATTTGAGACAAAGAGAGGAGATCTGGGGAAGTACATCCGGTCTGGATTCAAAAATGGAACCGATTACACCTATTGGGGTGGATATCTTGTATAGTTTTAGGTCTTCATCGAGTTCTCTTGCGGATAGAGTTTTGTGCAGGGGATCCTCAAGCTCCGCTACGCTATTTATCATGTCCGCTATTTTCTGAATTTTGTTTTCGTCTATTCGTAGCCTATCAACAAACGCCTTTGTATATTCCCCCTTTTTCAAGAGCTTTTCTGCTTTTAATACATCCTTTTCGTTGGCCTCTAAAATTTCCTTTTCCTTTTTCTTTATCGCAGAAGCCGCGGCTTCCAGTGCGTCCTTCCTTATTTCTCTGGATATGTTTGATAATTCAAGTGAAGCTTTTTCGGCATTCTTTGCTTTTTTTTCAACTTCAGACATTTCTTTCACTCAGGTTCATTCTTTAATCTGGGATTTAAAAAGTGTGCCTATTTTCTCGCCGCTTATGATTCTACTTAGTACGTTTTTCTTTTCGGCCTGGGCAATGACTGTTGGAATTCCGTCTTCGGTGGCAATCTTGGCTCCTTGGACTTTGGTCTGCATTCCTCCGAACTCCTCTTTGGTTGTTCTTCTCGTAAGATTCTCGATCTCTTCGGTCACCTTTTCAACGGTTCTGATCGGTTTTGCTGAACTGTCATTTTTTGGGTTCTTCGTAAACAAACCGTCAACATCAGTGAGTAGAATTAGCAAATCCGCGTCAGATCCGGAAGCTGTGAACGCGGATAGAAGATCGTTATCACCCATACGGATTTCATCAACTGCAATCGCGTCGTTCTCATTTATTATGGGAACTACGTTCCATTCGAAAAGTGTTTCCAGTGTATTTTTCAGGTTTTTGAATCTTGTGGAGTTCATGAAGTCCTCCTTTGTTAAAAGAAGCTGTGCAGCATTGTAACCTCTTTCTTCAAAATATTCAGAATACTTTCTCATAAGTGCGCTCTGTCCGATCGTCGAGGCCGCCTGTAGTGATTCCATATTTTCGGGGTATTCTTCCTTTGAAAGCTTACCCATCCCCGCTCCAATCGCGCCGGAGGTGACTAAAATCACGTCTCTTCCCTCATCCATAAGATCAGTGATTTCCGAAACGAGCTTCCCGATCCTTTTTTCGTCTAGTTGTGACTTGTCATCGGTCAAGGAATTCGTTCCTATCTTTACCACTATCCTTTTCGAGCTCGATAACTTTTTTCGGAAATCTTCGTCTGCCGATGTACTCATGTTTTTGACACCAATATACTCTAAATAACTATGTTTAAATACTAACTTGCTCCGAAACCTTCAAATATGGTGGCAAAATCCAGAGATTGTACAGCAAAGATATAAAACGAAACTGCCCAACCTTTCTACATGTGGCCGAGGTGGGGTAGCGGCTTAACCTCCGGGACTGTGGCTCCCGTGCCCCGGGTTCAAATCCCGGCCTCGGCCCTCTCTATCATGTTCAGAGCCGACTTATGGCCTTTATATTTACATTCCAAGGCCCTCTTTCTTGAGGTTGTAGGAAAGTGACACAAAAGATCTATTGAAGGCAGCGTCTCTTGTTGCCCGAAAATCGGGATGTTTTTATTCGATGGGTATTCTAATCGATTTAGATATCTTAAATAAAGATGGTTTGTGAGCTTAATTCGATAAAAATATTTCTTTCCCTGTTACATTGGACTTATATTCGTATCGATAGGGCGGATGTTTTATTGAATTATTGAGCTTATTCAAGGGTCCTTAGTTTCCTAAATCGAAAAATCCTATTTATCAAGCCCTAAATAAATGACTAGTACAAACTGACGGAATAACTGGAATAATGAATTTAGATTTATTCTTGAACGATTGTAGTTTGAGAAGTTTATTCTATTTTTGTGAAAATGGATTATGGGGATTAAAGTCTCTTATTTCTGGAAAGCTTACCCCGAGAACAAAGTACTATGTGAGTCTTTTGATCCCTGTTTTTGTGGTTACATTCTTTTTTTTCCGATTGGCTCAGCTGAATTTCGGTCTGAAGATGTCATAAGTTCTGAGATAGAAGACGATAATTTCGATTTTAGGTTTAGTGGAACGGGCTTTCACGAGGGATTTCTGGAAGACGAAAAAATAGGAGATAAAATTGCTGAAAAGGTTAGTTCGAAATCTGAAAATGAGAATATTGAGGTTATTGTTAGGCTTGAGCCTGCCGAACCGGAAAACTTGGCATTGTTCGGAGATGAGGGCCGGGTAGCACCGGATGTTGCTGCCTCGAGTTTGGAGAATATCTCTAGTAAGAGACAGCGACCTATAAAAAATTTCTTAAATAGGAACCCTCAGGGAGATATTTTGAACACTTTTTGGATAGCCAACGCAGTTTTGGCAGAGGTGAAGATTAAGCATTTGGAAAATGTACTCAGAGTCCCATATGTGGAGAAAGTCCATTCGAACTTTGAAGTTTCCTTGGATGAGGTTAAATCGATAGAGTCGAGTTATCCAATCTCCTCGACGATTGAGGGTTCTGAATTTAGCGAAGTTACATGGGGACTGGAGAGAATTGGTGCTCCGGAAGTATGGGCCGTGGGTTATGATGGCTCCGGTGTGAGGGTTGCAGTTTCGGACAGTGGAGTGGATGTGGATCATCCGGATTTGAGAGGTAAACTGTACACGGAGGATTCCACGGATCAATATTATCCGGGTGGCTGGATAGAGTTCGATAGGAATGGTGAAATTGTTGAGGATTCCGTCCCTCATGATGCGAATGGCCACGGTACCCATGTGTCGGGAACTATTGTGGGGGCCAACGCCAGTGGAGAGCATATTGGTATGGCTCCGGGTGCTGAGTTAATGCACGCTTTGGTGATTCCTGATGGTGAAGGAACTTTTGCGCAAACGCTTGCCGGCCTCGAGTGGAAAATGGATCCGTATGACCGGCATGGAAATCCGGCTGGTAGACCGGCGGACGTAGCTAATATTTCTTGGGGAGTTGAAGAATATAGATCTCGATGGGAGGAACCCATTAGGAATTTGATTTCGGCAGGTGTCATTCCTGTAGTTTCTATTGGCAATGAGGGTGAGGGGAGTGTAAAGAGCCCAGGTGCAATATATGAGGCTTTGGCGGTGGGGGCCTTAAACAGGGATGATGAAGTTCCGGATTTCAGTGGTGGTGATATAGTTCAAGATAATAGATCAGATACGCCGGACGAGTACATAAAGCCTGACTTTTCTGCGCCGGGAGCAACAATAAAATCTGCTTTGCCGGGTGGAGAGTGGGAATATAAAAGCGGAACTTCTATGGCGGCTCCTCACGTTTCTGGGGCGATATCTTTGATCCTCGAGGCAAGGCCTAGTCTTTCTGCGGATCAAATCAGAAAACTGCTTTCTGAGTTTTCGGAATATCGATCAGCTGGGAGATCTATTCCCGATGGGGAGGAAAAAAATACCCGATACGGGTTTGGTATTATCAATTTTCGTGATAGTCTAGGGGTGGAGTTCTCAAATATCAGGGTTGTACCTTCGGAGGTATATGTGGGGAGTAATGTGATCTGAAAGTGGACGTTTCGAATAACGTTGATTCATTTTTGGAATATACGGTTGAGTTCTTTGTTGAGGGCTCTAAGGTTGGAGAGGATCAAGTTGAACTCGAGGGAGGAACTACGGAAACTGCTGAAATTGATTACTCACCTAATGCCTCTGGCATAAAAACGTTTGAAACGGAGGGGTTATCAACTTCTTTTGAGGTTTATGACTTACCTAGTGTAAAAACTGAGGATTCTTCAAATGTGGATGCAGAGGCAACTACGTTGAATGGAAGATTGAGCGAGATAGGAATGGAGAGCGAGGTTGAGGTTTACTTCGAGTTTAGGAGAAAGGAAAGTTCTGATTGGATGAAAACTGATAGCGAAATACTTTCCGAAGAAACCGATTTTTCAATACGGATAGATAATTTGAGTTATGACACTGAATATGAGTATCGGGCGGTTGTTTTCAGTGATTTAGGTATTTCTAGAGGAAAAAAGTCTGATTTTGTAACGAAGGGATGGGGGTCACTAGAGACGTTAGAAGCTACGGAAGTGGAGGCTGAAAACATGGTTTTGAGGGCAGATTTGTCGCTAAATATTTCAGAAGTTGACTTTCGTTTTAGATGGAGGGAGGAAAACGCCGCTAAGTGGAATTATACTCAGAAACGCACACTTGAGGAGGGAGATGTGATTGAGGAGGTTTTGGGGGATTTGAGATATGATTCTAGATATACCTACGAAGCGGTTGTGGAGACTTATCAGGATAACTATTATGGGGGATCTGATGTGGGGGTCACGGACACGTGGGGAAATCTATCAGTTGGTTTTGTGGATGATCTGAGAACTGATTCGGCTCTGTTCTTTGGGGAAGTTGAAAGATTAAATATAGATTCCGTAAATGTCTATTTCCTGTATAGGGAGGAGAATGGTGCTTGGGTTAAAACCGATTCCAGTATATTTAAGGACCCCGGCGTATTCGAGAAGTCCGTTTCTTTAAGTCCAGGTTTGGATTATGAATTTAAGATGATTACCGAAACTTATCAGGATACCTATGCAACTGAGAGCGTGGAATTTTCGACTCCTCATTTCTACACATCCTATGTTGAAAATAGAGACGTTGATTCGGCGGTGTTGGT
>JBKHIS010000046.1:0-9466 GCA_046538535.1 Hadesarchaea archaeon
GATAGTGGAGAAAATGATGGAAACAGCGAATCCGATGGCTCTTGGGTTCCGAGCTTTGATCTAACGAAGTCATTTCTTGTAAAATTGGTCATTGCCGTGGTAGTAGGTTTAGTGGTTGTTCTAGTTTCCTACTATGCTTTAAGGGATTAATCTATTTATGAACCTAGATCTTCCTTTTTCTCCAGAATTGATGCGTGCGGCTGCGAACTAACCATTCGTGGAGTTTGGAAGGTTGAAGAGGATTATTTGAAAAAAGCAAGGAAGCTTACAGGTCCCACTTTTCGTGGAGCTTCGGAACGCTGTCGATTAGATTTTGAGTGTATGGATGTTCGGACTCGAAGAAAACCTTTTCCGCTGGACCCATCTCCACTATTTTTCCGTCCTTCATGACGGCCGCTCTGTCAGCGATGTAATAGGCCTGCCCAACATCGTGTGTAATGAACATGATGCTCATTCCCTCTTCCCTCAGTCTGTTGAGCTCGTTGAGAACACCTACTCTGGTGGATGCATCGATCATGCTGGTAGGTTCGTCGGCCACTAGGAGCTCTGGCTCGATTATTAGCGATCTGACTACGAGAAGCCTCTGCATCTGCCCTCCACTTGTTTGATGAGGGTAGCGCCCCAGTATCTCGTCTGCATTCACGCCTGTTTTGGCCAAGGTCTCCTCTATGATTTCGCTTCTTTCAGCTTCGGAGTAACTTACTCCCTCCATTTTCTCCTTGAGATCAAAAGCGTCATGTAGGACCTTGTCGACTTGGTAATATTTATTGAAAGTGGAATAAGGGTCTTGAAAGACGGTTTGGACGTTGTTCCAGTATTCTATCTTGTCTATTTCAGTTATATCCCTTCCCTTGAACTTTACGGTACCGCTGCTTGGTTTCATCAGTCTGAGAATTATGTTGGAGACTGTTGATTTCCCGCTGCCGCTTTCTCCGACTAGGGCCAGTATCTCGCCCTTGTCGAGAGAGAACGTAACGTCTTCTGCTCCTACTACTTCCTCTGTGACGATGTATCCAGATATGTAATATTTGCAGAGATCTTCAACTTCAAGAAGCGAATCATTTGCCATTTTAACTCCCCTCCTTTTGGTCTTCGGTTGCGTAAAGCCAGCAAGTCAGCGTGTGGCCCTCCCTATCTATTTCAGGAGGCCTTTCCTCCCTGCAAACGTTCATGCTTGCCTGACATCTCGGATGGAACCTGCAACCTTGGGGTGGGTTCCTGAGGTCGGGAGGCGTTCCAGGTATGCTCTTGAGATCTTTATCCTTGATGTCCTTTTCGACGGGAAGAAGAGACGATATCAAAGCTTGCACGTAAGGATGAAGTGAATCGTTTATGATGTCGTCCATGTTGCCCATCTCCACCAGCCTTCCACCGTACATAACTGCGAGCCGGTCACATAGCTGTCTTAGAACGCCCAGATCATGGGATACACAAAGTAGGCTGTCGATAATGCCCTTTCGCTGGATGTCCACCAAAAGCTCTACCATCTTTTTCTGAGATGTAACATCGAGTGATGAAGTCGGTTCGTCGATTAAAAGTATTGAAGGTTCCGCAAAGGTTGAAATTGCAATGTTAGCCCTTTGTCTTTCCCCTCCGCTTAGCTCATGTGGGTGGCGGTCGAGCATAGAGGTGTTTAAACCTAATCTCTCAAAGTGCTCTCCAAGCATATCTCTTGCTTCTTTTGGGGAGTAATTCTCGTTCCTACGTTCGGTCAGCATATCAGCTGTAAATTCTTTGAGCTTTTGGGTGGGGTTTAGAGCGTTCAGGGATGATTGAGGAACGTAGGATAGGTGTTTGCACTTCACTTCAGTTCTCAGTTCCTCGGGGTCCATGTTCCAGATATCGTAGCCCTCCACTATTACCTTTCCACCCTCGTGGTGAAGTAACGGCTCTGGGGTCCCTGTAAGGAGTTCTATAAGAGTGGTTTTTCCACAGCCGGATTCTCCAGCTATAGCTATCCTATCTCCCTCCTCCACCGTGAAGTCTATGCCGTCCACACCTTGAACGACACCGAAGGATCCTCGGTAGTAACCCCTTAACCCCTTAACTTCCAGAATGGTTTTTCCCATATTCTGTATCCCCACTAGCGAATTACCTTAAGAGCGTATTTATTTTTAACTATTTTGGTATGTGGTGGCATGGAAGCTTCGGATTATTTGAAGAACATGTGGAAGCCTTCAACTCCCTTTTTTATATCCGGCTGTTTTACGTTCAATTTATGGATTGATTTGGGAAAAGTATTAAAGGCCAGAATTCGCTATTGTCGAATGCGGGAGTTCAATGGCAGGATCTGGAAAGAGGATTTGGGGAAAGCTCACCAGTCCATTTGCAATGTTTATCTACAAGAAGATAGTGTTTTTTGCGGGTGCGGCTATAATCTCGATGACGTTCCTGTTTTTTCTTCAGGAAGCCGTTGGAGACCCACCTCACGAAGTAATGGTGAGGATGGCTCAGGCTAGAGGGGGTGGGAATGTCTTTGCCAATGTAGGGGGTGGAAGTTCTGGCGGCTCGGTTGGTCGATGGGAACGCTTAGCGGAAATTTATGCCGAACAGTTTGGTGTCCTTGAATCTATTGAGTCGAGGTTCGTTGATTGGTGGAAAAACATCTTTACTCTCAATTTTGGGCCGTCCGTGACCGGCTGGCCTAGAGAGGTTACGGATATGATAGCAAGAAGGTTGCCTTGGACCATAGCATTGGTTCTTCCAGCTCTTCCGTTTGGTTTTGTGATAGGAAACTGGATAGGATCAAGGGCTGCTTACTACGGCGGAAAGCTCGATAACTTCCTTTACTACCTGTCTAACTATCTCCAGAGAGCCCCTGTGTTCTGGGTTGCCTTGATCGTGGTAATGATATTTGCGGGGTACTTGGATATTCTTCCTAGCGGTGGGGCTTATGATACCAATATGTTCATTACGGGACCGAGATTTGAGCTTGACTTCTTTATCAGTGCCGTTAAGCATTGGATAATACCCTTCTTTACAATTGCTCTTTTGCCAATTGGTGGATGGGCGGTGGGGATGAGGTCCATGACCTTATACGAAATGGAGTCTGATTACATGCAGTACTCCAAACAGCTGGGATTCAGCGAGGAAAAACTGAGGCAAATCGCCGAAAGAAATGCGATTCTCCCGAACTTCACGGGAATACCCCAGATATTTAACATATTGATCGGTCAAACGCTCATCGTCGAGATAGTGATGGGTTATAATGGCCTGGGGTATCTCTTTTACGATGCGGCCGTTCCGCCGATAGACGTACCGCTCCTTCAGGCAACGTTTTTGATCACATTGTTGATAGTGCTTGCTGGTAACTTTGTTATAGATGTTCTGTACGGTGTATTGGATCCCCGTATAGGAACGGGATATGTGGGAGGTGAGTGAGATGGCTTCTAGGATAAGGATGTTAGCTAGAAATCGGAGTTTTCAGTTTTTGGTTGCTATTATTCTGATAATTGTGCTGATGGGGGCCTTTGGACCCTATCTCGTTAGGCACGAGCCAGCCGGTGGAGGTGCCAAGTCTGAGTCAGGGTTGTCACCTTCTCGGGAACACTTATTGGGTACACAAGCCAACGGGTACGATGTACTCTCGAGGCTCGTTCACGCAACTCGCCAGTCAACTTATGTAGGGTTAATCGTAGCTGTTATCGCTACCTTAGTGGCTATTCTTATCGGCGGAGTTGGGGGTTATATAGGGGGATTGGTGGATGAATCCACAAATATGGCAGCTAATGTATTTCTACTACTCCCTGCCCTGCCTCTAGTCATACTTTTATCCACTCAGCTCGGTGGCAGAACGCTTTTGGCGATAGGCCTGATAGTCGTACTTGTTCAGTGGGCTCCATGGGCCAGGGCGATTCGCTCTCAGGTTTTGAGTTTAAAGGAAAGAGATTTCGTTGACTTGGCAATCGTATCCGGGAAGGGCAATATGACTATTTTATTTAAGGAGATATTGCCGAACATGCTGGCATACATAGTTATCACTTTTGCGTCGATTTTTGCTTCCGCTTTGATAACCGTTGCCGGGCTTAGCATGGTGGGATTTGGACCAGAGTCGCTGACACTCGGGAGAATGCTTTATCTGGCTCAGGATAATGCGGCCCATCTGCCGCCAAACATTCAGTGGTGGTGGATGATGCCACCTGGAATCGTGCTTGTCGTGTATGCTGGAACGATAATATCCTTGGTTTCGGTGATTGACGACGTTTTGAACCCGAGGTTGAGAACTTACTAATCCAGGCTTTCTTTTTTATTAGTTAGTTCAAATTCAATGGCTGTTTGAATTCAGTTTTGCTACCTTCGTTGTAACTCGATGCGAGTAAAGCTTTTGGCGATAATTGCATGTGCGCCCGTTGGAAAAATATGGGGGTACTTACGCAAAACTCAAGGACAAAGCTATCCTATAAGGGGGACGACTACCCCGAGGATGATGAATGATATGGCGACCGTTATAAGTATTGAAATTAAGCCGTATTTTTTCATTCTTATCCCCTTTGTTATGTCTATTTAGGTTCTCTATATAACTCTTTGGTTCGCATGGCGGAATTTAACTTTAGGCTTTTTTAGCTGCTGAAAATACGATCATATTCTATCAGATGATGTTGGAATAATTCGAGAGGATAGATGGCATTTCGGTGAATTTGCTTTTTCTTATTTTCTCATGATCTTGCTGACCGGAATATTTATTAGAGAATAGACGGAATCAACCGGTGGATGCAGGGGTTATGTGATTCATGGTTGGGGTAGGAGTAATTGAATTCCCGATTAAAGAGCTTGGAATTGAAGAGTGATATGGATGTTTGATCGGTTCCTAGGAACAAATATTAATTTAAATGTACAAAATCTCGTAATTTACTTTGTGGCTCAACCTAAATTGAGGATAAGGGAGGTGAAAAATTGAACAAAAAATATGTAATATTAGCCATAGCTAGCTTGTTGATTGCAGCGGGCGCTGTTATCGTTGGTACTCAAACCGAAGAAGCTGAGGCACAAATTGATGTCGAGCGAGAGGAGATGTTCAGGATAATGAGAACGGCCCCGGGTCCTGCCGGTAAGATAGACAATCCTTATAGTGCTAACTGGCCGGAAGGGGCTGGCTGGCCCGATGATGACTTTTTAAACTACGAGAGATTGGCCGTGGCCGATGCCGAACATGACGAGACAATTCCTTGGCTGGCAGAGGACTGGGAGTTCGTGGACGATGGCCAGGTCTTTGAAATCAGAATTCGGGAAGAGGCTCATTGGGGCGACGGGTCTGACCTTACTGCCGAGGATGTCAAATTCTCGCTGGAGACCCAATGGGACGACAAATATGCTGGAACTCCTCCGACAGTACACGATAACGAAGTTCAGATAGTTGACGATTACACCGTGAGAATCGAGATGGACGAAGGTGAAGAATACAACAGAATGGCGATGAACTCGCTTGTTACTCCCGCTATTGTTCCTAAGTCGAGATGGAACGAGGAGGATGGACTGTTGGCTCAATACGATAATAAAATAACGACCGAGCCGGTTAACATGAATGCTATAGACGACGGTAGAGCGGATGAGATTATTGGGTCTGGTCCTTACAGACCAGTTTATTACGATGATGACTCGGTTGTGATGGAGAGAAGAGATGATTACTGGGGTAACGAGTTGGGTCGATACTTCCTGCCTGAGTACGTCCAAACTTACTTCTATGGATCGAATCAGAACGCAATTAACACGGGTTACCAGGAATATCACACTGACTGGGGTCAAGTCGGATGGTACGATTTTGATTGGCATCAAAATCAACCGGACGATCGGGTAATGACCTATAACAAAGATGCAGCTAATGTAGACGAGATGTTTAACATTGAGGCTACCTACATGGTTGTTGCCGGTAACTTGAAGGACGAGGTTATCTCGGATGAGACGGTGAGAATTGGACTTCAACTTGCTACTGACCAGTCTGCTCTGTCGGAGTACGCCTTTGGTGGTGCGGGTGTAGAGAACCCGCCTAGCCATGTACCCATGGAGCATCCGGATTATTCTTCTCTGGTTAACGAGAATATCGTTGAAGAAGTATATCCCGAGACCGAGCGTAATGCTCGAGGTCAGCTCATCCCGGCCTATTCGCCCGAGGCTGCCGTGGAGTTGTGGGAGGAAGATCCCGACATCACTGGTAGCGTTGAGGACGGCTGGGAGCTAAACGGTGAGGAGATCGGCGGTTGGGAAGTCACGTCCCCTTCAGGATGGGATGATTCCAACCGGTACTGTGAAGAGTTAGCCGCCACGTGGGAGGAAGATCTTGGAATAGATGTCTCCGATGAGACTCCCGTTCAGGACGAGTGGATTACTCAATTCAGTAACTTCGATCACGATTGGACGTTTAAATGGGTATATCTCAATCAGCACGGACCAGCGCCAGTAGCTAACAGCTACTATCAGACGTTTATCATGGAACAGACCAGCATTAACGACAGTGGAATTAGATTCGACGAACTCTTTGAGGATGAGTACGATGAGTTGCTGCCACTGGTTGAGCAGTTGTACAGGGCTGAACCGGAATCCGATGATTACTATGATCTCGTGGAAGATATTCAGGAGGTAATCGTTCCGTTGCAGACGGTCAATCTTGGAGCGACCAAGCCCAATCCTGAGACTTATATAACTCGAAGATGGGTGAATCAGCCGAAGGCCGAGGACCCCCGTCCTCATCTACAGACTACTCCATTACCAACGTGGCAGGTATTTAACACGTTTAGTAGGGACATAGTCACTGAAGACTTTTCAGTGCCAGGTGAAGTCGAACCAGGGGAGACCATTAAGGCCGAAGTAACTGTTACCAATGAAGGTGATGGGGATCAGAACTACGCAGTTTACCTTAAGGATGGTGAACCCGAAGCAGGTGCCGATGTCTGGGAGGCTGAGAATTCCCTTGATCACGAGATGGTCGAGGTTCCCGCAGGCGAAACAGTCACCGTCGAGCTCGAGACGGCCTTTACTGAAGAGGGCATGCGCACCCTCAACGTAGATGACTGGAGGATTGAGGACTCCGATCCGGGTGATCCTCTGACCGCAACCGTCCTTGTTGGCGAAGAGAATGGAGAGCCGGGACCAGGTCCTTCACCGATCGAGAATGCTGACCTTGAAGCAATAGGGGACGGAATCAATTCCCTTTCGGAGCAGGTCAACTCCCTACAGAATGACGTGAATGATCTACAGGACCAAGTCGATGAATTGTCCGGACTCCAGGACAGCATCGATGATCTCAATGACGAGATTTCTGACATGGATACGGGAGGAGGTGCCTCCACGATGACAGTGATTGCTACGATGATAGTTACTATAGTTGTTGTGCTTGGTGGAGTTTATGCGCTTACTCGAGAATAAGCCGACTCGGAGAACGCACTCCGAGTTCTATTCCTTTTTATTTATTTTTCTTCTTTAAATGGGAAACCTTTTTTACCTAGTGCTCCGGAATGAAAGGATGTAAATGTCAAATGGGGATGTAGAGGAAACCAAGATCTGGAGAATTGTTTTGGATGTTTTAAAACCTCATGAGCCACCTCTACCGGATTTTGCTGTTAATATAGGAGGTTTGGAGGGGGTTGATGAGGTTGATGTCGCCTTGATAGAGATAGATAAGGAGACAGAGACGCTGAAGATAACTATTGACGGCGATTTGGATTACACCCAAATAAGATCTCAGATAGAGGAATGGGGAGGAGTCGTTCACAGCGTAGATCAGGTAATAGTTGGTTCTCCGCCGGGTAAATAGTTGTCTAAGTTATCTGGGTCGCTGGTTGATGGCGACAATAAAAGGTGTTAGTGGGTCTATACGATCTATTCTATAGAACCTTCGATTAAAGTAGCGTTAAGTGAATCTTCCTGACCTGGTCGACTATTCACTTTAGCCTTTCCGAATTCGGTCTCGATTATTGCTCCTTTGGTTATTATGTTTCTTCTTGCCAGGTTTGGATCAGAAGGGGTCTCCAAGACGTTTTCTATACTTCCTTTGGCGCTCTTCCCTGTTTCTGGGTCTGTCACATTTGCCATGTTGATAGAGAGTAGCTTGCTCTTTGTTCCGTTTCCCCGGACGGATATTTTCTTTTTCCTTTTATCTCCCATCTTTGTTTCTGCTGGTTCTCCCCCGAGTTCGTGTTTTCTCTTCTTTCGGTAAGGCCACTTTCTTCCGCTACTGGCCTTCCTTAGTGAGTTTCCTTGCCATCTGCTCATGTTTGTACCTACCTTCAGGTTTTAAAGAGTTCATATTTCTTAAAAGGTTAACTTTGATGTTCAACTTTCTGATGGATTTTCCTCTATTATGTGTGAGGAATAATAAAGTTCCTCTTTTCTAACATTATTTGGCGTATTCCTGCAGTCTTTCTCTAATCTTGTCCATCTGATCCTCAAAGCCGAAGTAACCTGCGAACTTCTTTGTAGTTCTGAGGACTTTGGTCTGACCAAGCGGTTCCGATTCCACAAAGCCCAGTTCCTGGAGCTTCTTCACGTATTGGTAAACTCTTCCCCCCCTAATTTTGGCGAGTTCCGATTGCTTTATTGGCTGCTTATAGGCGATAACCGCTAGAGTCTTTAGGGTCCCCCTGGTCAGCTTCGTTTTGGAGACGACGTTCTCCACCTTGGAAAGGTATTCTTCTCTCAGCTTTATCGTGTACATGTTTTCTCTTGTTTCCTCCAATCCAAGGGAACTGTTGCCTTCATATTTTTCCTTGAGCTTTTCGAGAAGTTTTTGAATATAGGTTTCCGAGCTTGTTCCAACCGTTTCCTTCAGCTCGTCGAGAGTCAGTGGCCTGTCGGATGCATATAAAGCCGCCTCCAGAGTCGAGACATCCTCCTCAATTCCCATACTCTTCCTCCGGTGATTCCAGGAGTTTCACGTGGATATCCCCAAAGTGTTTTTCCTGTATTAGTTTTATCTTGCCTTTTGAGCAGAGGAAAAGTGCTAGAAGGAGATTTCTCGCAATTTCAATTTTTTCCTTCTTTGGAAGCAACTCCGTGAAGTTGATTTCGTTTTCTCCGCCGCCGGTGAGAAGTGCGATCTTTTCGTGAAAATCCTGTATGTATTTCTCGATATTGACGTGGTAATCGTCTATTTTCTTCATGACTTTCTGGACATCGTTCTCCTTTTTCTTCTTTGATTCTCCGTTGTTCTCCGGTTCTTTAAGTACTTCTTGGAGGGAACTTGTTAGGTCGGATAAGGTTACGCTCTGATGGTTCTGTCTTATGAGGGTGATTGATCCGAGGTCTGGCATGTCGAAGTCAAGTTCGTCCATCAACTCCTCTTCCTCCTCGGATTCCCCGTTGTTCGGCTCGGTATTGGCCTTCATCCGGAGCAGCACTGAAGCGGAGGATATAGCTCTGCCGGTGACCCTGAGATCGAGTTCCTTACGCTCTCTTATCCTATCCACATAAAGGGAGGCGAGCTTATTTATGTCCACGTCCCAGGGATCAATTTTTTTGTCCCTGGCTAGATTCA
>JBKHIS010000104.1:0-2515 GCA_046538535.1 Hadesarchaea archaeon
AAAAAAGAAAAGTTGGGGGCTACAAGTTAAGTTGCAATGTTTGTTACCTTCTCGAAACTACAACAATTACAGCTGCAGCAACGATTATTACTAGAATTCCCCCAATCAAAAATCCATGGTAATCCTGTATCGGTCTCTCCAGTGATTGCGAATGTGGAGAATCCTGGAGTTTCTGCTTCGATTTCTATATGGGTAGCGTTCTCGTCAACCACTTCTGTATGAAGTTCTATCCATTCGCCCTCGTGGTACCTGTTGATTCGGACTGAATCTGCGTCTATTCCCTGTTCTTCGAGCCATGATTTCTCTACGTTCGCGTTAAGTCTCGCTTCGTCAATTTCATCCTCGGTAGCGGTGACATCGATTTCCTGATAATTATAGACAGCGTTTTCCGGTGGGTCTATATCGGTTTCAACTTCGTTTTCCAAGTTGGAAATTTCTATACTTAGATCTGTTATCTCGTTCTGGACCGAAATATTCACTCCGTCCAAAGGAGAAGCGTCTACAGAAACGTCAACAGGAGCCTCTGCCGGTACTTCACCGATTGAAACACTAGAATTTTCCGTAACTGTGACATCTCCTTCCGATGAACCACCGATTTCGAGAGTTTTTCCAGGAGTTCCAAGAGTTACTGAACCTCCTTCTCTCAAATTCTCGCCAATAGAAACATTGTTTTCACTTCTAACTTCTCCGGAAACAGACTTACCTATCTCGATATTGTCAGTTACTGAGATTTTGCCACCGATCCAATATTTCCACCTATTTCTATACTGCCAGCGATATTTACGGTTCCGTTGACGTTTTCACCTGTCTCGAGATTACCTTTTCCAATTATATCTCCGTCCGGCCCGATATTGCCTTCAATGATTAAATCTCCATCGATATCCATCGGCCTATCCAAATTACGATTCTCAAACACACCCTCACGAGGTCTACCTCTGTCCTCCTGAGCGCTCACTGTTGAACCGACCACAATGATAGTGACGAGGGTAAAAATTACTATTAGTGCCACTGAAACTTTTCCGTATTTATTAACTCTTTTAATATTCTTCACCTCCCCCATAAATTAATCACCTACTTACACCTTCTTCCCATCCTTTAAACAACTCCCAACAACCGTCCACAAGAGCTTCACAAAACTCATTTTAAGGGTTTTTTTATATTATAATGTCTATAAAGGGCCAACAAACGTTCTAATTTTTGATAAGAAATTTATAAAACCTTATAATCAGAAAACAAGCAAAAAATTAAAAACTAGTTTTCAACCCCCACCCTTGATTGTTATGAAAAAATACTCCAGCTTTAGAGACCTACAGACCGATCCCATACCCCAGCAAACAAAAATCTAAAAAAAGAAAGGAGGATTGTCTAAGAGAGTAGCCAAAAAGAGATTGATGAACTTTGGCGTTATTTTCCGTTCGATATGATATGAACTCTTTTATTCCTTCTCAAGGGCAAAAGAAAAAAGCAAGGATTCACATAAACATATGGGTGAAAATTTGGCAGAACCTAGATTTGAAATATATAAAGGCAATAAAGGAGACTGGAGATTTAGACTAAAGGCCAACAACAACGAGATTATCGCTGTAGGACAGGGATATTCGAGCAGGCAGGCCTGCCTAAAAGGCATAAAATCAATAAAGAAAAACGCGGAGACCGCACCGGTATTTCACAGGGAGGAGGGAGAAACAATTGAGGAAATGGACAGAATCGAGCCCATCCAGGAAGATGAATCAGTTGTTGAAACACCAGTCGAGACTTCTACAGTGACACCAGTGGAGAGTTCAACAGAAACTTCGGAAGACAGAACAGCGGGCTACATCGCCATCATAGCTCTGATACTAGCCATCGTTGCTTTGGGCCTAGCTGTAATTGCTATTTAAGTCGATGGGGGAGTTTTCCCGCCTCCTCTTTCATTTTATTTCAAGTTCCCAAATTTTTCCAGGCGAGGAGATGATGAAATATTAAAGCTGAAAAACCGTTAACCGACACATTCAACCTGTCTTACGAATCTTTGGAGGCTAAAGTTTTTCGAGGATCGATAAAAATAAATCCTGATTCATTTCCAGGCTATCTCCAGTCGATTCAACAACACAAACACCTTCTAGTTTGCAAATTAGGCGTATTAGTCCAGGACGTGAATCCATATGGTAGGTATTGAACGAGTTTTTGTTGTTTCGTTGATTGCTGGTAGTGTTACTGGATTCGGTAGTTTGCCCATCTTTATTATAGATAAGATTAGCCACAGAACATATGACAGCATGATTGCACTTGCTGCCGGAATCCTGACCGGGACTTCCTTGTTTGCTCTAATCTTGCCGGGACTTGGACTGGGAGGCATGGTTAAAGTGATTCCTGGGATTATTGCTGGTGGATTTGTTCTCTTGTTTCTCGATCGGATGATCCCGATTGTCCATAACCGTTTTCATGGTGAACATTTAACCGATTTGAAGAAAAGAACCATCCTAATCGGAGGATCTATCACTCTACAAAATTTTCCGGAAGGCTTGGCAATTGG
>JBKHIS010000047.1:0-9295 GCA_046538535.1 Hadesarchaea archaeon
TTCTGTACCTTGACTTAACGCTCTTACGGAAATGGCCACCCGAAACTTCTGCGAACTCAAGGAGTGTACACGCGTTCCAGGACCTCCTCCTCGTAACCTCCGAACTCTTCAGGCTGCTTTCATCCTTTACATCGAAGCAATTGCAGCAAGGGCAGACCATGGTACAATTTCCACAGCCAAGACATCTATCACCCAAATCACCCCAAATCTCTTCGGAATCAAAGGAACGCCTTGTACTTTCAGAAAGATCCTCTACTTCCACCGATTTTTCTTCCTCCCAGTCAAGAGACTCCTTAATTATTTCCTTAGCAAAACTTTTATCCACCGATTTGAATTCCTCGCCTGAGACCAGACTCTCACCCACTTCACTCCCAATCTCCACTATAAATCCATCCTCCTCAGGAATACGAGTTAAGAAAAGATCGTATCCCTCCTCGGCCTTTGCCTTCCCCATGGATTGGCTAAAGCAATACTCATTGGGATCACGGTCGATTCCTATTACTATCGAATTATCCCTCCTCCTTTGATAATAAGGATCCTCGTGAGGTTCCTTCCCAAACATCTTATCCAGGATTAAGAAGCTGTTGATATCACAGGGATGAACCCCTAGAATAACGAACTCCTCACCGGCTTCAGGAATCCTGATTTCGGATTCCTTCATGTGGAAAAGAGTCTCCTTCTTGGGAAAGAAATACTTCTTAGGTGGTATCACCACAGGTGGATGAACCAGAGCGGCCTCATCCGGCGAATCTATTTTTGAAAATTGATACTCATTCTCGGCCTCTACCGGGCCCTCGTTTTTTACTGGAGCATAAACTGTATATTCCTCGATCAGCGCAGAAATAAAGGAATCTAGTCCTTTTGCATCTATTTTTTTGAACTTTTCATCCATATTATTTACCCACTAAGAATCCACCGAAATCTCAACAATATATCCTTCAAGCAATCATACATATACGATCCTTCAGGTTTCCTCTCTTCTACAAACGTTTATCAATATTTAAATATCCAATATAAGGATATACATCCCTAATTTACCAAAAAAATAAAACATATAGAAGAATTTAACTAACAAATATCCCTAAAAATATCTAAAAATGATACAAATGCACAACGTGGGAAAAACAGAATTTGTCGCAAATTATCAGTAGCTTATTAAACGGAAAGTGGACAATATTATGTGGCCTTTCATATGTCTGGAAAAAAGAAAAATTTTAGCTGTCCGGAATGTGGAGGAAAGGGAGAACCAACCGGCAAAACTTGGCCCCTTACAAGCCCCATGGCTCTGATGGGTGGAAACCTAATAATAATGGGAACGCTAGAGTGTCAGGACTGTGGAAACAAATTCAGAAAAAAACTCAAGGAAATACCTCTTGAAGATCCTGAAGCAAAGAAAGAAATGGAAAAAACCAAAGAGGAGTAACTACCTGCTAGTAAGCTTATTGAAAAATATTCGATAATCCGCCTCAGTCGTAGGATTATCCGCCTCAGAAATTTTAGAGTTCAACCTCTCCTTAAACTCTTCAATATTTGAGCTTTCTTCGGATATCTGGTCTATGACATCTCTTGTCTTATCAGTATAGGTTAAATAAGGTGTAACAGAGGCAAAAACATTTTCTATTATTTCTCTTTCGTCACTTTTCATTTAGTATCACTACATGAGCTTATATATCTAGCAGCTCTTCCTTGTAGGTTTCCATGGTCATGGTAATCTCCACGTCCTTAACTCCTTGATAAGTACTCACTCTATCCTCTACAAACTCACTAATAGTGGCCCGATCTTCCGCCCTCACCTTCGCAATCAGACCGTGGTCTCCAGTGGTTTTATGCACTTCACAAACGCCCTTGCAACGGGACAAAATGCCAGCTACCCTTCCAACCTCGCTAGACTTTACATCCACATTAAGAAAAGCGGCAACCCCATATCCAATTTTATCAGGATCTATTTTCGCAGTATACCCCTCGAGAATATCCTTATCCTCCAATCTCTTGATCCTGCGCCTCACACCTGAAGTGCTCAACCCAACTTCTTTCGCTATCTCACTAAGGGTTTCTCTTCCATCGTCCAGCAACATCTTTAAGATCTTTATGTCTACGTTGTCTAACTCAAGAATAATCTGACACCTCAGCGTCTCCCGATAATAATCAAAAATAACAAACTATTTAGAGTTTTTGAAATCCAAATTATCCAAAAGAACGGAACTATTTTATTCCATTTAATAGACCTAAAATCGTCAGCAAACTCTAACCTTTCCATCAACTATTCTCTCGGAAAGATCAGTAACATTCTCCAAATGTTCGCTCGCTATACTTTGAGCATCAGAACTCAAGGTGTTAACATTAACTCCCCTCTCTGGCAATATTCGTATATTCACTACCTTGGGCTGATCAATCGGATGGCCTATCTGACTTAAAGTCCTAACGTAGACTTCAGAAACACCCTCAAGGCCTGATATCTCCTGAGCCACTTCCATTGACAATATATTGTAAAGTTTGCCCACATGATTTACCGGGTTCTTTCCTGCGGCCGCTTCAAGGGACATCGGCCGATCAAAGCTTATCAAACCGTTTACCCTATTCCCTCTACCCGTCATTCCATCATCACCTTGTTCTGCAGAAGTTCCCGTTACGGTTTGGTAAACCACACCTTCATCTGGGTCATCAGCAGCGTTTACGCTAACATCAAGGGGTTTATCGGTTATTTTTTCCGAAAAACCATGTATGAACTCCTCTACATCCCCCACCAGAGACAGATAGTGGCCTATATCGTCTACGTATTTTGAAACCATAGCAATAGCAACAGTTAGATTTATGTGGTCATTCTCCTTCTGAGCCATCACTTTGATATCCTCTCCTATAGCAGGGAATTTCTTCTTGACTTTTTTGGAATTCAAAGTCTCCTCCGTTTCTAGTGCCAATCTTTCCGTTTCGGAAAGGGGAGCATAACCTATCCCAATGGAGGTATCATTCGCGGAGGGTATGCCCTCACGTTCAAAAACCCCCTTTAAGTCTACGGATCCACTCCCGATTTTAGGATTTACATCAACCTCGGATTTGGAATCCAAATTACATATTTTTTCATCCAAATAATCGTAGGTCGTTCTTTTAGCTAACTCATCGACAGGTATCTCTTCGCCATCGACTTTCGTCGTTCCCCTACCACCTATAACCACGTATATTGGTCGTGTCACCTCTCCGCCACCAAAGTTTACATCTGCCTCACCACCTACAATTAGAACCTTATCAGTGTTATGATGAAAAATCCTACCAAATCTCTTAATGTACTCCTTGCTCAAAGCCCTACTCACTTCTTCAGAAATACCATCCGCCAGGGTATCCGGATGACCAGTTCCCTTCCGTTCCACGATTTCTATATTTTGATTTTCTATCGCCGGTTTCGCCGATCTTTCAACCACAATGTTTCTATCCATTCTCGCACCGCGCGATATGAATATTCCCCATGATGTTTATTAGTCTTATTCGTCGTGATATAACTGAGAGGAATAATAATGGAAACAAGGGTTATCCACCCCAGCGAATTAAAATCCTATCGGAAAGGAGCCAAGCTAACCCAAGCGCAACTTGCAGAAGAAGCCGGAGTTACACAAGCTTATATAGCCAAAATTGAATCCGGAAAGGCTGATCCAACAGTTTCAACTCTCGAAAAAATCACTCGGATAATAAGGCTCCACTCTACTAATGACGAACTTACTGCAGAAAAGATAATGACAGAACCAATAATCTCAGCCAAGCCAAACGACAAAATTCGAAAAGCAATCGAACTTATGGATTCTCACGAAATTTCCCAGATGCCCGTCATAAGAAAAAATAGACAAATTGGATCCGTAACTGAAAAGGTCATACTTAGCAAGGCAAAAAATAAACGAGATGTAGAAAGTATTGGAGGAAGAAAGGTAAAGGAAGTTATGGAAGAGCCCTTTCCAATGGTAAGCGGAGAAACTGATCTGAATACGCTCGTCCACTTATTAGAACACAACCAGGCCGTCCTGATACTTGAGAGAGGATCCATTGAAGGCATAATTACCAAGGCGGACATTCTAAAATTTTCGACGAATGGGTAAAGAAACGGCAAATATTTTTAATCAATTGTCGAATCAATTAGATTGGATATAGGCCCTCTTACTAAAAGGACGAATTCAAATGTTTAACGACGCCACAAAAAACCGAGTCGCAAGGTGGATCGCAGGAGACATCTCAATCGCTAAAATCCCAGGAGATTCACTCAGGAGATGGCGCGAAAAGTTCGGAATAAAGCAAAACACTCTTGCAGATAAGCTTGACATATCTCCCTCCGTAATCAGTGACTACGAATCAGGAAGGAGAGAGTCGCCAGGGGTTGGGGTGATTAAAAAAATTGTCAAAACCCTTTTAGAAATTGACGATGAGAGGGGTGGACAGGTGACACAGGCCTTCGCCCATAGATTTGGAGCCAATCTTCCGCCTGAAATCGTGTTGGGGATGAGAGAATTCGAAAAACCCGTTAACGGGAAAAAAATTAAGAAGATAGTGGATGGGAGGGTTCTTGCCAACGAAGACTCGCTTGAGAGGAATATATTTGGCTATACCGCCATCGACAGTCCAAAAGCTATTTTGGAACTCAACACCGATGACTTACTGGGCCTATATGGTCTAACGACCGAAAGAGCTCTAATTTTTACCAAAGTAAACATGGGGAGATCCCCTCTAGTAGCAATAAAGGTAAGAGGGATAACCCCAGGGATCGTGGTACTTCACGGAAACATAGGTAAGGCAGATAAATTGGGGATTAAAATAGCGGAGAAATTAAAAGTACCGCTGGTTCACTCGCAGATCCCCTCAATCGACGAGCTGTTAGAAAGATTGCAGAATTCAGGTTAAAATTAGCCAAATGTCGAAATCCAAATAGACAATCAACAGTAAGACTTTTATTACTGGAAACGTTGGTAGTTGGATAAAACAGATTACTACTGTTTGGTGGAATTTAATGAACACAGCTATCACCGGATATGGAGTATACATTCCAAAATACAGATTAAAGGTAGAAGAAATTGCCAATCTTTGGGGAGATGAACCCGAAAAGATTAAGAGAGGTCTAATGGTGGAGGAAAAATCCGTACCCTCTGCTGACGAGGATACCGCAACAATTGCTGTAGAAGCCGCAAGAAACGCCATGAAACGATCCCAAGTGGATCCAGAGAAGATAGGAGCAATCTACGTGGGTTCTGAGTCACATCCCTACGCAGTCAAGCCTACAGCAACAATGGTTGCCGAAGCGATACAGGCAACGCCAAATCTGACGGCCGCTGACTATGAATTCGCATGTAAAGCTGGAACTGCAGCGATTCAAACATGTATGGGGCTTGTGAATTCGGGAATATGCGAATACGGAATGGCAATTGGAGCCGATACGGCTCAAAGTCAACCAGGGGATGCCCTGGAGTACACAGCCGCCGCGGGCGGAGCTGCTTTCATAATCGGAAAGGATAACGAAGATTCGATCGCCAAGATTGAAGGCACATATTCCTATACAACCGATACACCGGACTTCTGGCGAAGGGAGATGGAACCTTATCCAAAACACGGGGGTAGATTCACCGGAAAACCTGCGTACTTCAAACATGTTCTTTCGGCCTGCAACGGCCTGCTACGGAATTTAAAGATGACTCCTGAGGATTTCGACTACGCAGTTTTCCATCAGCCAAATGGAAAATTCCCCTTGAAAGCGGCGAAAAGACTTGGATTTAGCAGGGAAAAAATTGAACCAGGTCTCGTTACACCGCAAATAGGAAACACATATTCCGGGGCAACTCCAATAGGCTTATCCTCCATTCTTGATCAGGCCGAACCGGGCGATAGAATCTTGATGGTGTCATATGGATCCGGTGCCGGTAGTGACGCATTTTCTTTGATCGTAGGAGAAGGAGTAAAAAAGAACGAAGATTCCGTACCAAAGGTCAGAGAATACATTCAAGATAAAAAGGACATCAGCTATGAAGAATATGCTAAAATTAGGGAACTTCTGGTGAAATAAAAATGAGAAATGTAGCTATAGTTGGGACAGGAATGACCAAGTTTGGCGAACTATGGGACACATCCTTCAGAGACCTGTTTGTAGATGCGGGGACACGGGCTCTAAAAGATGCAGGAATGAAGGGTGATGAAATCGATGGAATGTACGTAGGGAATATGTCAGCCGGTCAGTTCATTCACCAAGAGCACGTTGCTTCCCTCATAGCGGATCATGCAGGGTTAGTACCTACTCCATGCACACGAGTAGAGGCCGCCTGCGCATCAGGAGGCTTGGCCCTAAGGGAGGCATTTATCTCAGTAGCTTCGGGTATCAGCGACGTAGTTGTTGCTGGAGGAATAGAGAAAATGACCGATCTGCTTTCAAATCAAGCAACCGGAACCCTAGCAACAGCATCAGATCAAGAATGGGAGGCCCATGTGGGGGCCACGTTCCCTGGACTATACGCTCTCATGGCTCGAAGACATATGCATGAATTCGGAACTACTGAGGAACAAATGGCCAAGGTAGCAGTCAAAAATCATAGAAACGGATCAAATAACCCTCATGCTCAATATCAGCGTGAAATCAGCGTGGATAGCGTTTTGAATTCTCCAGAGATAGCCTCCCCGCTTAAGTTATTCGATTGTTCCCCAGTAAGCGATGGTGGAGCAGCGGTCATACTTGTACCAGCGGAGAAAGCGGAGGAATACACCGACAAACCCGTGATTATAAGCGGATCCGGACAGGCAAGCGGAACCCTTTCCCTCCACGATAGAGAATCCCTTACCAAAATCCCAGCAGCAAGAGAGGCCTCAAAAACTGCATACGAAATGGCAGGAATAGAATCAGAGGACATCGATTTGGCGGAAGTTCACGATTGCTTCACGATTGCCGAAATAATTGCAACCGAAGACTTGGGCTTTTGCGAAAGGGGAGAAGGTGGCAGACTGATAGAACAAGGAGAAACTGAGAGAGACGGGAGAATACCAGTAAATCCCAGTGGCGGACTAAAATCCAAAGGACACCCCGTAGGAACCACTGGGATCGCTCAAGCAGTGGAGATCGTCAAACAGCTGAGAAACGAAGCAGGTAAAAGACAAGTCGAGGATCCAGAAATCGGATTGGCACACAATATTGGTGGGTCCGGGGGAACAGCAGTAGTACACGTATTTGAAAGAGGTGATTAGCATTGCCAGCTGTCCCGAGATTTTGGAGAAAAATACCGAATCGTTATAACCTAATAGGAACGAAATGCACCAGCTGTGATTCCATCTTCTTTCCACCAAGAAGTGTTTGTCCGCACTGCAGAAGAACAGGTAATCTAGAATCTTATAAACTCAACGGAAAAGGAAAAATTATCTCCAATGTTGGAATCAGAGTACCACAAGAGGGATTTGAAGACGAGACACCATATGTTCTGGCCATAGTAGAACTGGATGAAGGGCCAAGAATAATGGGACAGGTAACAGATGCTGAAGAAGAAGATGTAGAGATAGGCAGCAGAGTAAAGGCCACCTTCAGAAACATCGGCGAGGAAGGAAAAAGAGGAATCATTCACTACGGATACAAATTTAAGCTAATAGACTGATTGACATAGCAAAGAAAGCTTTCCAAATAGGTCAAAATTAAGTATTAAATACTAGTTTATCTTATTTTTTCAAAGATTAAATAAGCAAGCAGAAACCAAAAAAGTGGATTTCATATGGACATAGCTTGGCCAATAAATAATCTTTCGAGAAAGTACCTAATCGCAATACCCGTGATCGTTGCCCTAATTTTCACATCAGCTATAGCAATCCACTGGGATTCCGAAGGCTCGCCCGTACCTATGAGTATGGAGTTAACCGGAGGAAGCTTCGTCCGAATAACTAACCTTCCAGATTTAAATGAAGACAACCCTCAGCTGATGGAATTCGGAGAAAGATTTGAGCTAGAATTAGAAACAGAAGCAGAAATCTACACCACGAATAGAGGAATCAGCATGGAAACATCCAAGGACCTACTTGAGGGGGACATACGAGGAACCCCTGAGGCCATTATAGAAAATCTATTGATCGAATCAGGTATAGAAGGAGAACCCACGATATCAATAGAGAGCATGGGTTCTGTCATAACCCAACTCTACAAGGAACAAGCAAGAAACGCTATGATTGCGACCGCAATAGCAATGGCGATAATTCTATTCATAGCCCTCCGACACTATCCTACGGTTGGAAGCATTCTGCTTGCAATAGGGTTTGATTTCCTGGCAATATTAGGATGTATGGCTATATTCAATATACCTCTCAGTCTAACCTCTATGGCAGGTATTCTACTGACATTCGGTTACGCTGTCGACACGAACATACTGCTCACGACCAACGTGATAAACAGAAAAGGCGGAACCGTAAAGGAAAGGGCCTCCAAGGCTATGAGAACTGGATTGAAAATGAGTACAACCTCTGCCTTTGCAATGATAGTTCTAAATTTGGTTACTAGCGCCCCCGAATTAGAGCAATTTTCCGCGGTTTTAGTGATAGGTATACTAGCCGATATGCTAAACACTTGGTTCCTTAACTCCGGTCTTTTAATGAGCTACAAGCTGGGCGATGGAGGGAGATACCGTGGGCGGATTTAAAGACAAAAGGATCATTTTACTCATACTTGCACTGATCGTATCCGCTCTATTCATAACGTCGCCATGGAAATCCGTCGAGGAACAGGACGAAGGAGCGCCCCTTAGAAACATCATAAAGGGACCCAACTGGGGAGTTGAAATCACAGGTGGAACTAGGATCCATCTTCAACTAAGCGCCATGGAAGCCGAAATCCAATATGATAACCCCCCCGAAAATCACGATGTAATAAGATTACTAACCGATAGGTTGGGAGATGAACTTCAGACAAGCGTTCGAAATATTAGCACTGAGAACACGCTGGAAACAGGAAGAGTTCGCCTGCTTATCGGAAAGCCCGTTACAAGAAGCAGATTAAACTCATTACTTGAAAATGACACTGCGCTAATAGAGTTCAAGGAAGGAGAATTCACAAGTGAGGCTACCGAGCAGATAAGAACCGAGGTGCAAGAAACCCTTCAAGAAAGGGTGGATCCTCAAGGAACACTGGGGGCTCAATTCAAACCGATAGGATCAAGATTCCTCTTGTATGAAGTACCTCTAACGCAAGAAACCGCCAGAACACTTCTCGGACATACAGGCAGGCTCGAAATATTCATTGACGATCAGCTTGTTCTAGGTGGAGACCACATTGGGGAAGTCCGGGATCCCCAAACATCTCAGGAAGGAG
>JBKHIS010000048.1:0-9160 GCA_046538535.1 Hadesarchaea archaeon
GATTTGGAATACCGGAGGGGGACGAGCTGAAGTTCTTCACGGAGGATCTCGGACTTGCCAACTGGCATATTGTCAGCATGCTGGTCTGGCTAAACGAGTGTGTAAAAGAAGGAGTTGACGAGATAAAAGGATACAAACTGAGACCCAAAGACCCCCAATGGGCCCAAGACTTTCTGAGAAAAGTGGCGAACAAGGAAGGGGAAATCGGAGAACTATTCGGAGAGGGTCTTAGGGAAGCAGCAAATAAATTGGATCTCCCCGACCGGCTAAAAGAAATCGCCAAAATTGAACAGCCCATTTTCGGTTATTACTCACATCGTCTCAGCAGAGTAATGGAGGATGAACCAGCGCCTATTTGGATAATAAATATGTTGTTATGGCTAACAGATACAAGAGATCCCATTTCTGCACGAGCCGGACACACGCTGGCTTTCATGGAATACTACTTCCCACCTTTTGGACCCGCTGACAGAGGCGGCACTGCGGGCGTGGACTCCAGAGAACACCCAATATTTAGAACTATGGAGAAGGTAGCAGAGCGCGTTTGGGGAGAAGGAGTTCTTAACGCTAGCTTTGAACCGATCGATGCAAAAGCAAAAGCCGCTACCTGGCTTCAAACCCGAGGAATGATAAACAACTCTCTTATAGTGTGCGAATGGGCCTATCCAATTATGTTTAAGCCCGTAGAGAACAAGGAACAGCTCCGAAATGCTTCCCCCGAAGATATAACTGGGGATCTAACCGCCGAAGGCAAACTCTTTGATGCAGCTACAGGACTGAATATGGGGATAGATGGCCTCGAAAAAGCTGCAGAAAGGGCAATCAATCTAGCCAGAGCCCTGCAGATAAGAAATCATGACCGAAGCAGAGAGGACGACATGAGTCCATCCTGGTACTTTAGGGACTACCCCTCAAAAACAAAAGAAGGACCGAGAACCGCCGATGAAAAAAACATAGGAAAACTCCTGGACAGCTTTTACGAGCTAAGAGGCTGGGACATCGAAACGGGTCGTCCCAAGAGGAACAAGCTAGAAGAACTTGATATGAAAGATATCGCGAATGAGTTGGACAAAGAGAATAAACTTCCCTAAGATTGATACCAATCCACTTCTCTAAATTTTTTTTATTTTTTATAGTCCACATCGAGTAATGCTCCTAATTTACTGGAAACCATGGGCTTAAAACTCAAAACTAATAATCCTCCGGAAATGAATGGGAAAATTTTATCTCTTTTTATCATTAACTCAACTCGGAGGTGAATACAGATGGGAATGGTTGTTAGAAATAAGGACAAAGTTGAAGCAACTACAGTTAAAAACATACACGGCGGAACTGGCAACTGTATCGTACGTCAGGTGCTAGGCGAAGAGCCAAGATTAGAAGATGTTCCTGGCTTTCCAGATGACTTTAAGACTAATTTAGCATTCATTCATTGGAGCACTCTCGAAAAGGGAGCAACAATCGGGAGACATCCACAGGGTAACAGCGACGAAGTCTACATTATCCTAAACGGCAAAGGGAAGATGACAGTCGATGGAGAAACTGTGGAACTCGGGCCAGGAGATGCCTGCTTGACCCAGGCAGGAAGTCATCACTCATTCAAAAACATTGGCGATGAAGATATTGAGTTCATTGTAGTTACCGCATCTACTGGAGAAGGCAAAATTTAATTAATTCACTCGGGGAAATTCATCCCGAGCACTATTCTATTTTAAAATCGTCAGAACGGATCTACTTGAAGTGAAACCAATTGATAATATTCATAGGACTAGGTTTAAACCCAACTAATATAAGCCTAAAAGGTCTGGAAGCAGCTAAAAATTCGGATAAAATTTATGGAGACCTAAATACAGGCACACTTCTAAACGATGAGTTAAGATATTTCGAAGAAAAAATTGATCGTTCCGTAGAAAAAATGCCCGAGGCGGATATAGGCGAGAAAGAGACACAGCTCCTCAAAGAAGCAAAAGAAAAAGACATTGCATTGCTCATCCCGGGGGATCCAATGATAGGAACCAGCCACAGTAAGCTAAGAATAACGGCAGCACAAAAGAATATAGAAACGAAAATCATCCACGGTGCCTCTATAGAGTCAGCTGCGGGGGAAACCGGACTATCGTTACACAACTTCGGCCGTTCAGCTTTCTTATCTATGCCTAACAAAGCCTATTTCGTAATTGCTGGAGATCAAAAAACAGCTTACGAAACGTTGAAAGAAAATAAAGAATCAGGGCTCCACACACTATTACTCCTAGACATAAGGACCGACAAAAAGGAGTACCTAAGTCCTGGAAAAGCAATTTCCTACCTATTAATGTTAGAAAAGCATATAAACGAAGGAGCACTTTCAGAAAAAACCATAATTTTGTCCTTATCCTGAGCCGGTACTCCAGAGGTCAGAATAATAGGGCATAGAGCGGAAAAGATTAAAGAAATGGACTTCGGCAGACCCCCCTACTCTCTAATAATCCCCGGGGAACTTACAGATAGAGAATCAAAAGGCCTGAAGGAATTCGCAGAAATACCAGAGAACATTCTTAAATAAAAAGAAGAAGAGGTCTGTTCCGACCCCTCATTGAATGAATCTAGAGATTAGGTGCAACACTAAATATTCCCTTTACTGGCTTGCTGGTATAGTTCTGATATTGATGTTCAGTCCCTTCCGGAATCAGAGCAACGGATCCTTCCGGAACCTCCAGCGAATTTTCAAGCTCAGGAAAGAATAGCGTTATGTTGCCCTTCGTCACATAAATGGTTTCGTCCCCATCATGTATCTCAGGTTCAGAAGTTCGAGGACCTTCTCCTCCGGCAGGTAGCTGAAGCTCAGCCATATGCATGAAATCATTGCTCACTATGAATCTGACTACCATAGGATGCTTCTTCCCATGAATAACAGGAAGTCTATCCTCCTTCCCAATCTTTACATGTATTTTCTTTTCTCTAGCCATCTCACCATCAACTGGCCATTGACCTAGATTATCTATCGATTTAACTTTATTCTCAACCTTCAATCTCTCAGTATCAACAGAAGTATCTGTGTAAGTCCTGCCAGTCTTGAAAAGCTTTGGTTCGCCGTCCATTGTTGGAGCGGGCCCATCCTCATCCCACATTCTTGGAGCAATTGCACACAAAATCGTAGCTTCCTCATCCTCGAAGTTATATGATTGGTGAAAACTTCCCTTAGGTATATATATAGCTTCCCCCTCCTCAGCTTCGATCGTAATACCCAGTTCTGGTTGTATTTCAGTCAGCTTTCCACTCAAAACATAATACATTTCATCACCTGCGTGTATATCGGGAGGGCTGAAAAAAGCTCCAGGAGATAGCTGGAACATGGTCTGAGAAATCTTATCCGTACTGGCCCAAACCCAAACAATATTTGCAGAAAATGGCTTATCAGGAGGATAAATCTCAGTAATTGTATCGCTTTTCTCAATTACTACGGGTTCCTTCTCATCAGGAGGAAAAGGAAACTCATAATAACTTTCATAGGATTTTGGTTCCTTGAGAAACTCATTCTTTACCAAATAATCACCTCCTTCGAATAGTAGTTTCTTATTAGCTTGTTTTCGATAAAAGATAAGACTTAGGAAGATAAAAATAAAAAAATGAAAAGTAGAACTATGGTAAAGCTCACATTTTCTCAGGCGCTTCTGAAGGAAGCTCCGCTAACTCCGAGTAGAAACGCCCCATATTCTCCAGCAGTGTGGAGTAAAAATCCACGTAAGGCTTATAGAATTCATGGTGTTGTTTGCGGGGTTCGATCCTCTCCGTTACTTCTGTAAAGGACTTAGAGGTATCCGCCAAATCCTCGTATATACCGTTAGAATATCCTGCCAGGAGGGCGTCGCCGAAAACGCCGAGCTCCTCTCTACTTATTTTTACGTAGGGAATTCCTAGGATATCAGCCTTCATCTGATTCCAAACTTGGCTTTTACTTCCTCCACCGATAGTGCGTACCTCTTCGAATTCAAGACTAGATACTAGAGCATCTTCAATTTGCCGATAATATGCATATTCGTACGAAATGGACTCCAATATTGAGCGATACAGATCTCCTCTTGTGTGATTCCAAGTAAAACCAAACCAAAGACCGCGAAGGCTAGGGTTGGGTGGGAGAACACGGCCCTGTACATGCGGTATGAAAAAAAGTCTATCCGAGCCAGGAGAGGACTTCTCAGCCATTTCGTCCAGTTTTTGGTAAGGGTTTTCCGCTTTCTCTTTTATATCCTCAGCTATCTCATCACGGAACCACTTCAAGTTCATTCCTCCTCCATTTATGAAAGCTAGAGCATAGTAGGTATCCTCGATTATACTCCTGGTAGACATCACTACCTTATGCGAAACATCCGGCTCAAATTCACTCACACATATCGAAAATACGGAAGCCGTTCCTGATACATCGAAAGAGGTACCTGGATCGACAACTCCCGCGCCAAGTGCATTTGCAGGCTGATCGCCAGCTCCAGCTGATATAGGTATACCCTCTACCAAACCCAACTTTTCCGCCACATCTTCTCTTAACTCTCCGATAATAGTATCAGGCTCTATAATTCTAGGCATTTTGTCCCCATCCACTTCAAATTCGGAAAGCAGTTCATCTGACCATCTGGAGTTTTCGGTATCACTAAGATTGGAAAAATGAAGACATGTAGGATCTATATACGCTTCTTCCCCTGATAAACCTGCCATCTTTCCAGCGACGTAAACGTAAGGGACAATAAATTTGTATATCTTATCGTAAACTTTTGGCCTCTCGTTTTTCCACCACAAGATCTTGGGCCCATGTGAATAGGTAGGGGGACAACCGGACTTTTCCGTAACCCTATCTCCTGCCTCTTCGTTCATCTTTTCTATGTAAGGTTCGCATCTGGTATCCAACCAGTTATCAAAATGCATTACCGGATTCCAATCTTCGTCTATCGCACCTATCCCCGACATCTGACTGCTACAAGCAATCCCCTCGACCTTAGAAGCATCTATTCCAGACTCCTTTACGGACTTCGAAATACAGTAAATCGCAGACGAATAAATATCCTCAAATTTCTGTTCAACTCTTCCAGGACCTGGCTTAATGAGTTCATTTTCCCGAGAGGCCTTGCCAACAACATTTCCTTCCGCATCAAATATCCCTACCTTCGTTAGAGACGTGCCCATATCTACCCCGATTAGATATCGTTCACTCATCTTTCTCTCCTACTTTACTTCATAATCAGGGTTTTCCTTAACCTTAGTTTCACCCTTTTCTTCAACGACTATCTGAGGAAATCCTACCTCATCAATGCTTCCATAATCGTGACCAGCATCACCGGGATAGACTCCAAAAAAGATGAAGGGTTCATCACCAGTGTTCACAGTTCTGTGAGCCCAGTAGGGCGGTATATACACAAGTCTTCCAGGAACCATCCGCAGAGCTTTCGCATCTCCCTCTTCAGTTTGAGTAAGTAGGTAGCCTTCACCGGAGAGACACAGGTAGCTTTCCGCCGTTCCTCTCTTCTCGTGATAATGGCCTTTAGTCATGTAATACTCGTTTCCAATTTTACCAGGATAAAGAACCGTGGTACAATGTATTAGTTGACCCGTCTCCTTTGGCACTCCAATTTCATAGACCTCATACAAAAGAGGGTCATCCTTTTCAAGTATTTCCTCGACGGCATCCTGATCCAGATACATGTGATCCATATCACTTAGATATCTTGTCCACTTATCGGACGCATCTTCGATAATTCCACTTTCCAGGTCAATATCCTCACCAAAGGGATCCATCAATTCATGATTTGTCATTCGTTTCACCTCATTTTGTAACATTCCTTAGAATAAATTAAAATAAATAATATTGGGTGGAGGACTCAATGGTCACCGGCAAAAGATTCAAGGTTTGACGACCACTTTCAAACTTTCACTATCTCGAGCCATTTCCAAAGCCTCTTCCATTTCGGATAGAGGATATTCATGAGTCACCACTCTATCCAGGGGGACCCTACCCGAAGATATTATATCCAATGTGTCCACGAAATGATTCCTTGAGGCACCGCTCGTTCCTGTAACGTATACCTGGTTATAATGAAGATAGTTCGATGGGAACTCCTCAAGAGATTGATCCTTCGGTAGCGTCGCAAAAAAGTTCACCTTTCCTTCAATAGCAGTAGACTTTATGGCCTGCAACTGAGCCTGACTTACCGGAGCCGCTACAATGGAAACATCAACCCCCTCTCCACGGGTTATTTCCTGAACCTGTTCCTCAAGTGGGGATTCCGTTGGATCCAAAACGGCATCAGCTCCAAATTCCTTCGCTCTCTTTTGTCTCTCCTCCAGTACTTCGCTAACTATCACTTTACTTGCTCCTCCGTATTTAGCCATAATCAGATTAAGTATGCCCATTGGGCCTGCACCAATAACAAGGACAAAATCGCTTACCCCGAGATCACAAGCAGTTAGGGCATTGTAACACGTTGAGAATGGCTCCGCCACTGCAGCCACTCTAGGCTCAATTCCATCGGGTACTGGGACAATGTTTCCTCTAACTATGGCCTCCTCAGGGGCCTTAAAGTACTCCTGAAAACCTCCATCTATACTTATCCCAACTGCCCTAAAATCCGGGCATCTATGATGATTTCCAGAAAGACATTGACTACATCTTCCACAGCCTATATTCGGCGCAATCACCACATCCTGTTCCTCCACGAAACCTTTGACTTCATCACCCAACTCGACTATTTCACCAGTAAATTCATGGCCTAAGACTGTAGAGCCCTCACCAGATAATTTTTTATGTCCCTCGGATATTATCCTCAGATCCGTTTGGCATATCGAAGCCGCCTTAACTCTGATCAGAGCCTCTCCCTTGCTTATTTCGGGTTTTGGCCTCTCTTCCAAATTCAAATCGCTTCCGTCAAACGCAGCTGCTAGCATTTTATACCTCTGTTTCTATATTTTTTCCCATGGAATCATTGGATGCTAAAACAACCTCAATCGCCTTTCTTCCATCCTTCAAAGTCGTTCTTGGTTCCTTGTCATTCCTGACGCAATCTATAAAGTGTTTCATCTCTTTCCAGTAAGCCTCTCTAAACAAGTTCTGCCAGCTAGAAACGGCCGGTTTCTTGAAATCTTCCTTTTCTGTACAGACGGACACACCGCTTCTAGCAACTTCTCCTATGAATATCACGCCTTCATCACCAAGGATCTCCATTCTCGCATCATATCCGTATCCAGCAGGACAGGTGCTATCTACAGTTCCTATTATTCCACTTTCCATCTTGAAGCTAACAACGGCATTATCGTAAAATGACGGAAACTCTTCCGCTACTTCGGGAGTCTTGTAGTTATCACCACGAGCAAAAACCGATTTGAACTCATCACCAGTCAACCATCTTATTGCATCAAAATCGTGACTGTTAACTTCGGCCAGATTACCGTTACTAAGTTCAGGATCCCAGGCCCATTTCGGCGGAAGACCAGGTCCTCTTCCAACAGATCTAACCGACATAATTTCTCCAATCTCTCCGCTATCGATCTTCTCCTTTGCCTCCAAAAATCCTTCGTCATAGCGTCTCATGAAGCCTATCATGAATCGTACGCCAGCTTCCTCTACAGCTTCCTCCATTTGATCTGCTTCCTCCAGAGTTATAGCCAAGGGCTTCTCACAAAAAATGTGCTTTCCATTTTCTGCTACTTTAACAGCAATGTCCGCGTGTGTAAACGTTGGAGTGGCTATGGTTACCGCATAAAAATTCTCCTCCTTTATCATCTCATCGAGATCTGTATAATACTCAACGCCCAGCTCATCAGCACCTTTCTTTGCAGCTTCTTCATCCTTGTCCAACAATGCAACAAGTTCGGCATCGGATATATTCGTAGAAACATTCCTAGCGTGAATCATACCAGCTCTACCAGTTCCAATTGAACAGACTCTAACTCTATTCATAATCTTACAACCTCCTTTTTTGAGTTATCAATTACTATTGTTAATCTAATTTAATAGTTAAATTGATAGGGTGGCTAAAACTTAGGGAAATTTCCCCAGAGCTCCTAGATCCAAACATGAAATTAAGTTAATTTTTTAAAAAAAAATAAACGAGGATTTCAGTTACAGGCCTCAGATTGCTTAACCCGAGTGTTCACCGATCATTCAGCGGTTTTGCCGCCATCTATACTCAAAATCGATCCTGTTGCATAACCCAGTTCCTCAGAGGCCATAGCAAGAATTGCATAAGCGATCTCTTCCGGTTTACCCAGTCTGTCGAGAGGTCTAATGGACTCAAGAGACCTCTTTGTTTCCTCCGCGTCCTCCGCTCTCTCCAATACTTCTTCCACTAAAGGAGTATAAGTAGTTCCAGGACAAACAGCATTTGCTCTTATACCTAGATCCGCAAAATCAATCGCTATGGACTTAGTCAGATGAATAACAGCAGCTTTGGAAACATTATATGCCACTTGATTCCCGAATGCATCTATACCTGCTTCAGAAGCAACGTTCACGATTGTTCCACTTCTCCTAGGCTTCATATGTTCCGTCAAAAAGTACTTCGAAACAAGAAAAACACCATCCAAATTAACATCCAATATCTTCCTCCAGTCCTCAAAAGATGTGGTCTCAATAGTTCCTTCTTTGTGAATACCCGCATTATTAACCAACACATCCACTTTTCCCTGTTTTTTCTCAACTTCCTCAGTTAATTCACGAACCCTACTCTCGTCGCTGACATCAGCGTGATAATACCTTGAACGGCCCTCGATCTCCTCAGCCGTTTTTCTACCTGCCTCATCGTCAATACCAACAATAGCCACTTCGGACCCAGCCTCAGCAAACTTCTCAGCCGTTGCCTTTCCTATGCCTCTCTCTCCACCAGTGATCAAAACTATTTTACTATCTAGCGAGTCAAACAGATTATCACCTATATCAATTATTTGATAAGATAGATATTTAAAGTAAAGTAAATTTTTAGAATCTAATCCTAATGATCAGTCCTCAAAATCATTTGTGAAGAAACTAATTTACCAACTTACTAAAAAAGTTATTAACGGGTTCAGATAGTCAAAAATAATCTTTAAAAAATATAAAAAAGGGGGGAATTAACTGTTTTCAAATTCAATCAGATAAACCCCATACAGGCCAGTTCCAATAGATAAAGTCCTCCTCATAATTCGTTTCGTCTACTAT
>JBKHIS010000011.1:0-22174 GCA_046538535.1 Hadesarchaea archaeon
CTATCCTTTCACCACAATCGATGCTAACATCGGCGTAACTTATGTTAGAAATGATTGCCCCTGTCGGGAGCACGACTTGGAGTGCGATCCCAAGAACTCACGTTGTGTAGATGGCACTCGATATGTACCAGTGAGAATTATCGATGTGGCGGGGCTGGTGGAGGGGGCTTACGAGGGTAAAGGCCTGGGCAATCAATTTTTAGATAATTTGAGAATGGCCTCGGCGTTGATACACATGATAGATGCTGCGGGAGCCACTAATGCTGAAGGGGAACCGGTCAAACCCGGAGATTACGATCCTCTTGAGGATGTGGATTTTCTAGAAAATGAGATAGATCACTGGCTCACCGAGATATTGATGGATGGCTGGGGGCGTCATGCAAGAAAAGTAAGTTTGGAGGGTGGAGATGTAGAGAAATCCCTTTCCGAGAGACTTAGTGGACTCGGCATCGATAGGCAAGATGTCTCATCGGCCTTAAGATCCGTGGACTTGGATCGATCAACTCTTGATGCTTGGTCGAAGGACGATGTATTTGACTTTGCTCAAAAGTTGAGAAAAGAGAGCAAGCCAATTATGATTGGGGCAAATAAGATAGATTTAGATGAAGCTAAGGAGAATTACAGAAGGCTTAGAAAACTTGACTATTCAGTGGTTCCCATGAGTTGTGAATCGGAACTTGCGCTTCGAAGGGCCGCTGAGAATGATTTAATCGATTATAATCCTGGTGATTCATCCTTTGAAGTTATTGAGCCCGGTGGCCTGACCAATAAACAGGCCTCTGCGCTTGAATCAGTCAAGGATATACTTGATGAGTGGGGCTCTACTGGAGTTCAGGAAGCAATAGATAAGGCGATATACGATCTGTTGAAAATGATAGTTGTTTACCCAGTGGAGAATGAAAATAAACTAACTGATAAGAAGGGAAACGTATTACCCGACGCAATTTTAGTTCCTGAGGGAACCACGGCGAGGGAATTTGCTTATGAAATTCATTCCGATTTAGGCGATACTTTTATACATGCTGTAGATGTTCGTTCAAACAGGCGGGTTGGGGAAGATTATAAAGTCAAAAACGGCGACATAATCCGAGTGGTATCCACCAAAGGAAGGTGATTGAATGAGAGTATTAGTATCGGATCCTATACATGAGGAAGGAATTCGACTTTTGAAGGATTTTGCGGAGGTTGAGATTGCAACGGATTTAACAAAATCTGGACTATTGGAAAGAATTCCAAGCTTCGATGCTATCATCGTTAGGAGTGGTACGACATTGGATAAAGATGTAATTGACGCAGCTAAGAATTTGAAACTCATTGTAAGGGCCGGAGTTGGCCTTGATAATATCGACCTTGATTATGCAGGGGAGGAAGGTATAAGAGTGGAAAATACACCCGAGGCCTCTACTAACGCTGTGGCAGAATTATCCATTGCTTTTCTCCTCTCCTGGTCCAGGAGGATTCCGAAGGCCCATGTTCTTATGAAAGGTGGTAAGTGGGAAAAGTCAAAGTTGGGGGGATCAGAGATCCGTGGAAAGACGATTGGGATAGTGGGAACAGGAAGAATTGGAAGATCGGTAGCTGAAAAGGCGAAGGCGCTTGGCATGAACGTACTCGGTCGCGACGTTCAAGAAATGGACGAATTTTACGATTTGGGAGGGGAATATGTGGATCTAGATAGGCTTTTGGAGAAGTCGGATTATGTATCACTTCACGTACCCTCTGATTCCACTACTGAACATCTGATAGGCCAAAACGAATTTGAATTAATGAAGGATTCGGCCGTCATTATCAACGTTGCGAGAGGGTCTGTGATAGATGAAGAGGCTCTAATAGAGGCGCTTAGAGAAGGGAAAATTGCTGGAGCTTGTTTGGACGTTTATGAAAGAGATCCTATTGAGGATGGCAGGCTTCTTGAGTTGGATAATGTTATTTTGACTCCACATTTGGGTGCCTCGACGGAAGAGGCTCAGAAGGATGTGGGGGTTTTGGCCGCCAAAAAGGTGAAAGAGATATTAGGGTAGATTGGATTCCTCATTAGGCTCCCGTGTTTCTGTGGATCCTAGGCGATGTCCAAGAACTTTATAACTGAGTTAAGAATTATTGGTAAAAGAAGATGGTGTAAGTCATGAGAAAAGAAACGAGGAGATTGAAGAGAGAGGTAAGGCAAGATTATATCCAACAGAGAAGAAAGGAGTGGAGAGAGGGAAATGCGGTAGAGAGAATCAAGGAACCCACTAAACCTGAAAGAGCTAGAGAACTTGGGTACAAGGATAAGCAGGGAGTAGCGATGGCTAGAGTTAGAGTTCGTAGAGGCGGAAGGCGAAAAGAGAGGCCGAATAAGGGGCGTAGGCCTAAGAGGATGGGAGTGAATAAAATTACGCCGAAGAAGAGTACTCAAGTAATTGCAGAGGGAAGGGTTTCGAGGAAGTTTCCTAATCTAGAGGTTTTGAATTCATATAAGATCGGCGAGGATGGAAAATACCACTATTATGAGGTTATTTTGTTGGATCCTAATCATCCAGTCGTTAAACATGATTCCCAGTTAAACTGGATTAATAATTCCTCTCAAACAGCGAGAGTCGAAAGGGGTCTGACCAGCGCGTCCCGTAAGTCTAGGGGATTGGATAATAGAGGGAAAGGATCAGAAAAAAATAGACCGAGCAGAAGGAGCAAGCGCTGATGAGGCGTTTAGATGGATCTTCCCTTTAAGTCCATTGCTTTGAGCACCATAGTCCATGCTACGGAAAGCGAGGGTAAATTAAAAAAGGCTATAGGTGATCTGATTCCTGAGAGGGTTGAAATTGAAAAGGAGGAGGTTGAAGGGCATTATGGGGATCCAAAGGTCATTATTTCCGTTAGCCTGACGAGAAGACCAGATATGCGTTTATTTTGGGATCAGATTTTGAATAGACTTGAAGAAAGGACTCTAGATTGGCTGAAAGAAAATGCATTGGATCTTGTAAGCGATGATTGTCGGTTGTATTTGAGATTTGATAAGCAACTTTTAATCTCGGATGGTGAGTTGAGGTATATATCTTCAGGGGACGTTATTCACGTGAGGCTGAACGTATCTGCATATCCGGCGAAAAAGAAGATCGCAGTGGATAAGGTCAAGAAATTTGTAAATTCAGATTTTGAATATGGGTGATTTATTGACTGCTCCCCAGCGATTTAGGCAGAGATACATTGTATTTAAGCTAGGGGATTGCTCTAGTTTTCAAGATTTTAAGAGTAAAATCGAAGAATTTTACGCCGATTCGGATTTTTCCTATCATCCCTGGGTGGTTTTATTTGACGATAAAGTCAGGAAAGGCCTGCTTAAGTGCGGTCATAAGCAGAGATATTTTATCGAGGAAGCTATTGAAAATTCGGGGGATTTGGATGTCGAGATTCTAGGCGTCTCCGGGACGATAAAAAAGGCCAAAATTAAGTTCCTTTCAAACTGCAGTGATTTTACTTCCTAATTGGAGTAGTGGAAAGAAGGTAGGGCCTACAAAAAAGTTATAAATACTCCTTGAAAACCCTTTATCACGGAGAAGTTATTAATAAATAACGAACTCGAGGAAAAATAATGGCATTTGCAGAAGGCGGAAGAGGATATGATAGGGCCATAACGGTCTTTAGTCCGGATGGAAAGCTGTTCCAAGTGCAATATGCTCAAGAGGCTGTTAAGAGGGGATACACTGCTTTAGGAATAAAGACAGGAGCTGGCGTTGTACTGGCTGCTGAGAGAAGAACAACGAGTGAATTGGTCGAGGATGGTTCGGTGGAGAAAATATTCAAGATTGATGGACATATAGGCGCTGCGGCTTCGGGTTTGATAGCGGATGCGCGTGTTCTTATCGATAGAGCTCGGGTAGAAGCTCAGGTAAACAGGATTAGGTACGATGAGGTAATTTCAGTGGAGAGCTTGGCTAAAAACATAGGAGATACCAAACAGATGTATACACAACACGGCGGGGTCAGACCCTTTGGGACCAGATTTTTGATCGGTGGAATTGGAGAAAAAGGACCACATCTTTTTGAGACGGATCCGAGCGGAGTTGTGGCTGCTTATAAGGCTCACGCAATTGGTGGCGGAGCGGAGGAGGCCCTTGAGATCTTGGAGAAGGATTATGACGAAGAAATGGAATTGAGTGAGTCAATTAATTTGGCGTTAAAGACTTTGGATGAAGTAATCGATGGAGATTTGAAACCCAGCAAGGTTGAGATGGCGAGAGCTGATGTGGAGGACAGCCAGTTTCATAAAATGGATAAGGGAGAACTTGCAGAAGCTATCGATGAGTACAATTCAGAGGAATCATCTTAGGATCATTAGGTTGTTTGATTGAAATGGTTAAATTAGAGGACGCTGTAACAGCTAGATTATCCACCCATGGTACACAATTTGAAATTCTCGTCGATCCTGATCTGACTCTTGATTATAGAGCTGGTGATGACGTCGATATTAGGGATGTTCTCGCTTCGGAGAAGATATTTAAGGATGCGAATAAAGGGAAGAAAGCATCTGAGGAGAAGATGGAAGATATATTTGGCACTTCTGAACCGTTGGAAGTGGCTAAGTATATTATCGAGGATGGGGAAATTCAGGTTACGACTCGTCAAAGACAGGAAATGCGTAAGAATAGACGTAAGCAGATAATATCGCTGATTTCTCGGAGGGCCGTTAACCCCCAAGATGACACGCCACACCCCCCGAAGAGGATAGAAAACGCCTTGGAGAAAACCAAAGTAAATATAGATGCATTTAAAAGTGCTGAGGAACAACTCCCGGAGGTGGTGGAGGCCCTCAGGCCGATCCTGCCTTTGAGTTTCGAAAGGAGTAGGATAGCGATAAAGGTCCCACCCGAATACGGAAGCAAAGCGTACAGGATTGTTGATGAGATGACTGATATTGAGAATGATGAATGGTTGAATGATGGATCTTGGGCGGCGAAGGTAAAACTGCCGGCAGGTATGCGACCCAAGCTATTTGAAAAGCTTAATAATTTAACTCATGGTGAGGTAGAAACAAAGGTGCTTGAAAGATGATGCACGTTGAGGAAAGAACATTGGTTACTCCCGGTCAGCTGATTGCTGAGGGAGATTACGAAATTGGAGAAGGTGTGTTCTGGGATGGAGATCAAGTTAGGGCCTCCCAGATGGGTTTGGTGGATAAAAGAGGTAATAATCTAAAAATAATCCCGCTCGAAGGTAGGTATATTCCTCAGGTTGGCGACAAGGTACTTGGGGTTGTGATAGACACTTATTATTCCGGCTGGGTTCTGGATATCAATGCACCGTACGAGGCCCGTTTGTCGGTGTCTGATTATTTGCAAAGAAGAATAGACCTTTACGAGGAGGATATTAGTGAGTATCTCGAAGTTGGGGACGTGGTGGAGGCCAGGATCAGCGAACTTTCCGGAATGATGGACATAGACCTTGAGGTTTCGGATAGGGAGAGGGGGAAAGTCACGGGAGGAAGAATGATAGAGATTTCTCCATCGAGGATACCCAGGGTTATAGGGAGAAAGGGATCGATGATTTCCGTGATTCAGGATTACGGTAATTGTAAGCTTTCGATTGGACAAAATGGGAGAATAATAATTTGGGCCGATTCAAAGCCGCGAATAAATAAGGTGGTGGAGGCAATACTAATGATTGAGAGGGAAGCTCATACGAGTGGTTTAACTGATAGAGTTAAGAAATTGTTAGAAAAATATGAAAAAGGAGGTTAAATATGGTAGAGAAACCTGAAAAGCTCATCGAAGACGGGAAGAGACTGGACGGACGCGATTTTAATGAACCTCGTCCGTTGAAAATCGAAGCAGGAGTACTGGAGAAGGCTGATGGATCCGCTTATTTGGAACTGGGTAAAAACAAAGCAATAGCCGCAGTTTACGGACCTAGAGAGATGCATCCTAGACATCTACAGAAATCAAACAGGGCCGTTTTGAGATGTAGGTATAATATGGCTCCATTTTCGGTGGAAGACAGAATGAGACCCGGGCCGAGCAGGAGATCAACTGAAATCTCCAAGGTAGCTCGGGAGGCTTTAGAACCAGCTGTTTTTCTAAAGAGATATCCACGTGCGGTAATCGATGTTTCAATGGAGCTCCTTCAGGCTCAAGCTGGAACTCGAACTGCTGCTATTACGGCGGCTTCTGTCGCTTTGGCAGACGCAGGCATTCCTATGCGTGATCTCGTGGCCTCGATGGCTTCGGGAAAGGCAGATGGAGAGATACTCTTGGATCTTCAGAAGGAAGAAGATCAGTTCGGAGAAGCTGACATGCCGATAGCCTACATGGCTCAAAAGGATAAAATAACACTGCTTCAAATGGACGGTAATTTTGAACCGGGTGAATTTGAGGAGGCGCTAGATATGGCGATCGAGGGATGTAAATATGTCTACGAGAAACAAAGGGAAGCTTTAAATGAAAAATATGAAAGGGAGGAAGGAAAATGAGCCAAGATGAAATAATTTCCACGGTTAAGAAGGACTATATTCAGGATTTGGCCGAAGAAGGAAAGAGAGTTGACGCTAGAGCGATGGATCAGTATAGAGAGATCGATGTAGAGACTGGCTGGGTGGAAAACTCTGCGGGCTCAGCCCTTGTTAGGCTGGATAATACACAGGTTTTAGCTGGTATTACATTGGAAGTTGGAACTCCATATCCAGACAAACCGGAATCAGGAGTGCTTATCACCAATGCGGAACTTGCGCCAATGGCCCATGCTTCGTTTGAGGCTGGACCACCTGGAGAAGAGGCAACAGAACTTGCACGCGTTGTTGACCGCGGTATAAGGGAATCCGAGATGATTGCGCTGGATGAACTTTGTATTGAGCCAGAAGAAGAGGTTTGGATGGTCTACGTCGATATTCATGTGCTGGATCACGATGGAAATCTTATCGATGCGTCCTCTCTGGCGGCTATAGCAGCTCTTTTGTCCGCTGAAGCCCCGGAGGATGAAGAAAATTGGAATTTGGATGGATTCCCAGTTTCAGAAAAACCGATAACTACGACTTTTGCGAAGATTGGAGATGCCCTGATGATTGATCCTAGTCTCGTAGAGGAAAACGTAATGGATGCCAGGTTCACTATATCCACCCTTGAGGATGGACATATATGCGCCATGCAGAAGGGAGGATCTGGTCCGCTTGATAAGGAAGATTTCCTGAAAGCCCAAGAGTGGGCAAGAGATAAATCCGAGGAGCTTAGAAAAAAGGTAGAGCAGGGATAATATGCCCGAGAAAGATCGAAAGAAGAAGGTAGGATCAGCCGGTAGATTCGGAGCTAGATATGGGACTAGAATACGAGCAAGAGTTAAGTCGGTGGAGGAGAGGATGGATGGTGAATATAGGTGTCCAGAATGCGGTGCTTCAAGGGTAGAGAGAAAGGGTTCTGGAATATGGGCCTGCGACCGATGTGGAACTAAATTCGCGGCCAAGGCATATGATCCGTTGGTTACATCTATAGAGAAGGAGATATCTTCCGAGGAGTCCAGCTCTGAAAATAAACAGGAGTGAAGATAAGCATGTATAAATGTGGCGGATGTGGAAGAACGATAGAGCATTTGGATCCCACGACTGGAAGATGCCCGTATTGTGAGTCTAGGGTATTGTTTAAGGTTCGTCCGGATGTAGTGAGAAAAGTAAAGGCGAGATAAATGGTCGAAGCTCAAGAGGCGAGCTCCGACATTCGATTATTTTTTGGGAATACTAGGACGGCCGAAGTCGTGGAACGCTCCTTGAAGCCAGAGGAGTTGCTTCCAAAGGCATCTCGGGCCGAAGTCGAAATTAATCGTAGGGAAAATATTTTAAGTTTTGATATAGATGCAAGGGACACGGCCGCCTTGCGGGCAGCGATTAATTCGTTTCTGCGTTGGGCGGCAATCGCAAGAGATATGACAAAAGTTTAGGAGGATGTTTAATATGGATCAATTACCACCCCAGGTGCAACATCAGGCGGAACAGCTCCAGGAGGCTCAACAACAGGCTCAGGCTTTGGCTAGGCAGAAGCAGCAGCTAGAGGTCAATGTTAAGGAAACGGAGAGGGCTTTGGATGAGTTAAGTGAGTTAAGTGACGACACCGATATATACAAGAACATAGGAGGAATCATGGCCAGCACAAGCCGTTCCGATGCCAAAGATGAACTGGAAGACAAGAAGGAAACTTTGAATCTTAGGCTAAAGCAGATCGAGAGACAGGAGGAGAGAGTGAACAAGCAGGTCGAAAAGCTCCGTGCGAAGATCCAGGATGCACTGAAGGGCCAGGGGATGGGCCCGACCGAAGCAGGATGACGCAGAAAAGCTATTGAAGGACGTTAAATGAGTGAACTAACGGAGCTCCTGAAGCGAAAAGGGGAAAAAGGCAGGAATATTCTTGTCACCGCCCACCCTCATGCTGACCCGGACGCCGTTGGGTCAGTGTTGGCACTTGCCGACCTGTTAGAATATTTAGGTGCTGAGGTAGCTGTAGGGATTCCTCAAGGATTGAGTAAAGTAACTCGAAATGTTCTGGATTATCTTGATATGGAAATAACGCTAGATCCGGAGGTGGAGGCCGAGTGTGTGATTATTCTTGATACTTCCAGTTTGGGTCAGTTGGAGGAGCTGGGTAATCGGATAAAGGATTCAGGAGCGGAAATTATTTTTATTGATCACCATAGGCCTGAGAGGAGGACAAAGGATGTCGCAGATGTCCTTTATACTAGGGAGGAGGCTACGTCGGCTACGGAGTTAGTAATAGGTTTGGCCGAGGATTTGGAATACGAGTTCGGGGCAAAATTGTCGGAATTGATGTTGACGGGCGTTATAAGTGACACAGGTCATTTCAAGTTTGCTAATGGGGATACCTTTTCGTCTGTCTGCAAGCTTATAAGATGGGGGGCCAAGTATAGACGGAGTTTGGAAGCATTGAAAACTCCTGAGGATCCCTCCAGGAGAATAGCCCTTCTCAAGGCCGCTAAAAGGACTGAGCTGTATAAAAGGCATGGAATTTGGATTGCCCTGTCCGAGGTCGGAGCGTATGAGTCAGATGCGGCCTCTATGTTGGTGGGTATTGGTGCTGATATATCAGTGGTAGCTAACGAGGAAGAGGACGAGGTTAGGGCAAGCGCAAGGTCGAAAAGTGGTTTGGCGTCCGAAACGGGTCTTCACTTGGGCAAGCTTTTTTCGGAGTTGTCCGAGAAGTTCAGTGGAAATGGCGGGGGCCATGCTGGTGCAGCGGGAATGAAGGCAGAAGGAAAATGGAAGGACATAAAAGTGGAGGCGCTCTCGGGATTGGAAATAATGTTGAGTGGATGCGAGGACGATTAAAATGCTTTCACAAGAAAATAAAGAGAAATTAATTGATAGTGGATACAGAATAGTTGGTCCGAATTCTCACAGCGCTGTAGAGGTATGTAGATGGACAAAGAAAAGCATGCTGGATGAAGGGTTTTGTTACAAGCAAAAGTTCTATGAAGGGATTCACGGAATTCAAAGCCACCGCTGCTTGCAGATGACTCCAAGCCTTCCATTCTGCGATAACAGATGCATGTTTTGTTGGAGAAATGTTGAGATAAGCGAGACCCAGTGGGAGGGGGAGACGGATGATCCAGAATCCATATTGAATGAAGCTGTGGAAGCACAGAGGAAATTGCTTAGCGGGTTCAAGGGAAATCCTGAAGCTAATATAGAAAAGTGGAGGGAGGCGCAGAATCCAACTCTTTGTGCCATTTCTTTAGACGGTGAACCCACATTGTACCCGAAGATTAATGGTCTGATTGAGGAGTGTAAGAGAAGGGAAATAACCCCTTTTTTGGTTACTAATGGTCAGCATCCTAATATCTTGGAAAGTTTGGAGGAGCCGGCTCAGTTATATATCTCTGCTGTTGCGCCGGACAAGAAGACGTATTCTAAGATATGCAGGCCTCAACTTCCCGATTATTGGGAAAGGTTAAAACGAAGCTTGGAAGTGCTTCCCTCGTTGGAGTGTGTAAAGGTCCTTCGGCTTACTCTTGTAGATGGTTGGAATTTGAGGGATCCCTCCGGTTATGCTAGTCTTATTGATAAGGCCGAGCCGGACTTCGTGGAACCTAAGGGGTATATGTTTGTGGGTCATTCACGTAAGCGTTTGAAAAAGCGAAATATGCCAGATCATAAGAAAATAAAAGATTTTTCGGCTCGTATATCTGATTTGACTGGCTATGAGATTGTAGATGAATCTGAGGCCAGCAGAGTGTGTCTTCTTAGTAGGACTGGTCGATATTAATATGAGATAGAGCTGTTTAACCTATTTCCCTCCTCTTGGATTACAATTTGAAAAGTTATTTTAACTAAATTGCATAAAAAGGTATTATATGGAGTTAAAAGGTCTAGTCAGTTTTATGGTTCTTGTCGTGGCAATTCAAATAGTGTGGGGTATAATCTTTTTTCTTTTCCTCAGAGGGACTCCGGGAATAGATCTTTTTTCCATAGGTTTAGGAATATTGGCTCTCGTAGTTGTATCTACTGTGATAGGGACTTTTCTTTATTGGCTGGCTCAGAGATACATGAAGGAAAGAGCCATTAAAACTGCTATGATGGCTATGAGCGATGATGAGCAAAAGGTTCTCAGAGAAGTAATTCAGAGGGGGGAGGTAAGGCAGGATGAACTCAGAAAAGATGTCAGTTTTTCGAAGTCAAAGCTAAGTGCGCTTTTGAATAATTTGAAGGAAAAGAACGCTATAAAGAAGTCTCGTTATAAGAGAACTAATAAAATTACTCCCACGGAGGAGTTTAGTAGATAATATAGGTGACACTTTTGGAGTGGATTGTAGAGGAAATAATGGAGGTCCTAGACGAGAGAGAGGAGATAAGGGAGAGATTATTGGATGTCTCTCATGGGGCTATTAGAAAATCCTCTAATGTAATGGCATTGATCCATCGAGGCCGATATAACGGTGCCGAGGAGAAGCTAAATGAAATTGGTGAGGATATTGAGACTTTGAATGAACTTCTTAAATCATATCCAATGTTTTACGATCATGGTGCAGTAATAGCAGCATTCAGGGAATATGCAGAGGCTTTTCTGACTCTCAGGATAGTAAATGGTAAGAAAATTGTCCATCCCGAAGAGCTAAATGTTTTGAAGGTCGCTTACGCACAGGCTTTGGCTGAGGTTGAGGGTGAGTTACGCAGATATGTTCTTGATCTTCTCCGGGATGATGAGGTCGAAGAGGCTGAAAAAGTTCATGAGAGGATGGAGGAAATTTTTGATTTTTTGGAGCGGTTTGATTATCCAGACTCAATCCTACCAGGAATGAAACATAGAAGAGATGTGGCAAGGGGAACTCTGGAGAAGACTAGGGCCGATATTACTAGGGCTGTTCGACAGAGAAGATTGGAGAAATCTCTAAAATCGACTGAAATAAAGGAAGAGAACTCTAAGGACTAGATTAAAAATGGATAAGAACTTTTGCTTATAAATTCTTGAATACGGATCCTCTGATTTCAATTTATATTTTTTTAGAAAGGTAAAAACTATCGTTCGTATTTCATCATGTCCTCGGTGGCATCTATGCTTGTTAAGATCATTCTTCGGCAGCAGTATCTCTCTATATTCATATCGTTTAGCACTTCCTCGGGCTCCTCTCCTTCTTCTACTCTTCTTTCAAATTCTTCGTACTTATCTGCTAAGGGTTTTCCACAACTGAAACATCTTATTGGTCTCATCATATTTCTTCACCTGTATGATTTCTGTCTCTTTTTTCTGGCGCCTTTTCCACCTGGCTTCTTCGATTCTTTCTTTCTCATGTCGCTTTTTATAAGTGATTCATCGTATTCTTTGAACTTTTCGTATAAATCTTTATCATCGGCGTATTCAAGCAGCGCTTTGGCAATTGCCGTTCTGCTCGCATCTGCCTGCCCCATGTATCCTCCTCCGTTAACCTTTACTCTTATATTGACCTGATCTGATAGATCCCCGGCCAGTTCCAAAGGTTCTCTAATTTTAAGCCTAGCGAGCTTGGGTTCGTATACGCTGAGAGATTTTTTATTTATATAAACATTTCCAGACCCTTCGTATAGGGTGGCTCTCGCAACGGCAGATTTTCTTTTCCCTGTAGTTTGTATGTTCTCCATAATGATCACGATTTTTATTTTCCTTCCTTCAGGCGTTTGCTAAGTTCTCCTAACCTAATAAATCGTCGGGTATTGAGGTTCTCCACGTTTGATTTGGGATAAGTTTTCGTCTCGTTTCCTTCGAATTTTTTGGGCACGTCTGAATGAGCCTCTAAGCGGTTATATGCATTTCTTCCCTTGGGTTTTTTCATTGGTAACATTCCTCTGACTGTTCTTCTAACTAGGTCTCCGGAGCTTTTTGGATGGAATGGTCCTTGTTTTGGATCCACCAAGCTATGGATTTTCGTCCAAGCATCGTACTCGCTCAGCGTGTATTTTTCGTTTCCTGAGATCACGGCCTTATCCGAATTTACCACGACGACGTCCTTGCCGTTCATAAGTTCCTTTGCGACTTGGCTGGAGAATCTTCCCAATACTAGATCTGTCGCATCCACAATCATTTCCATCACTCCATTATTCTAATCTTTTCTTCTTCCGGCACTTCGGTTAATAGGTTATCAATGCTTATAGCTTCGCCACCGCTCTCCTGAATACGCATTCTAGCTCTTCCCGAGAAGTCAAAGGCGGCCACTGTCACTGTTTTTTCGAGTCTTCCTGAGCCCAATACTTTTCCAGGGATCACCACGATTGATTCTTCGTCCGCGTGCCTGTTTATCTGGCTTATGTTTACCTCTGCTCTTCTTCTGTTTGGCTTGCTTAGCCTGTCGGCTAGGTCGCCCCACAGGGGGGAGCTCGTTTCCTTTTCCTTTTTCCGCAATCTTTCGATCAATCCTCTCAATACCGGGTTTGATGGTCCTTCAGTCTTGCTCATTGTTCCACCAGCACGATGTCGTTATGGGCGTAAAAACTTTAAGTATATTTGGGATATATTTTCCCTTTATAGCCTTTCTCATTTCGACATTACTAACATTTAATCGAATTATTTAAGTCTTTGTTGGTTTTGGAGCGACTTTTGATATTTATTTTTAATGAAAGGTAACATGAAAACGGCTTTTCTGCTTTGATATTACTTAAAATGGTAAAGCTATGAGATAAAGGATAGATCGTGTTTTTCTATAAAAAAAAATAAAAAAATTAAATGAATAGAGGGACGAAAAGCAGTGATACCATCGACATCAGCTTGATGAGTATGTTTAGCGATGGTCCAGAAGTGTCCTTGAATGGATCACCAACGGTGTCTCCAGTTACTGCAGCTGCGTGAGCTTCGCTTCCCTTTCCTCCCAGGTTTCCGTCTTCGATGTATTTTTTCGCATTGTCCCATGCTCCTCCTGCATTTGCCAGTGTAATTGCTAGAAGTAGACCTGTAACGATAGATCCAGCTAGAAGTCCACCCAAAGCCCGAGGACTCCAAAGACCTATTAATATCGGTGTGACTATTGCTAGTCCTCCTGGAATAATCATGTTTTTAAGTCCGGCATTCGTGCTAATTTCTACACATTTTCCGTACTCCGGAGTTTCCTTTCCTTCGAGAATTCCTGGAAGTTCCTTGAATTGCCTTCGAACTTCATTTACCATAGCGGAAGCGCCTCTTCCTACGGCAGACATTGTGAGGGCTGAGAATAGGAAGGTTAGGAGTCCACCTATTAGGAGCCCGATCATTACAATTGGCTCGGTTATGCTCATTTCTGCAGGTGATAGACCGGGAACGTTTGCTATGTAAGCGGAGAACAACGATATAGCCGTGAGTGCAGCGGATCCTATAGCAAAGCCCTTGCCTATTGCCGCTGTCGTATTCCCTACTGCATCCAGTCTTTCTGCCCTTTTTCTGACCTCGCTTCCCATTTCTCCCATTTCGGCTATGCCTGCGGCGTTGTCGTTTACTGGCCCGTAGGTGTCTGTGGCGAGGGTCATACCGAGTGTGCTCAGCATACCTACGGCTGCAATAGGTATTCCGTATAAGCCGGCGAAGTGGTACGATAGACCAATAGCCACACAGATTGCGATTACGGGTGGCAGAGTGCTGCTTAGTCCGACTGAAAATCCGTTTACAATGTTTGTAGCAGGGCCTGTTTTAGACGATTCTGCAATGGATTTAGTAGGTCTGAATCTACTTTCGGTGAAGTACTCCGACGCAAGTCCTATTACAAGTCCGGCTCCAAGTCCTGATACCATAGCATAGAAAGGCTCTAACTGACCAAGGAAGTAATCGGTTAAGAAATATGCAAAGATCGTCATCAGCAGTGCGCTGCCGAAAACTCCCTTGTTAAGTGCGTTGTGGAGGGCTCCTATATCCGAATCTCTACCTGGTCGAACGAGAGATGTGGCAATCAAGGAGGCGAAAACTCCGGTTCCAGCTAGCAGCAGTGGATATAATACAGCTTCGTTGTCTCCGATTCCCAATACTGTTCCTGTGACTCCGATTGCTATTGCGGATATTATAGATCCGGTGAAGGACTCGAAAAGATCGGCTCCCATTCCCGCAACATCACCGACGTTGTCACCAACGTTATCGGCTATTGTGGCCGGATTTCGGGGGTCATCTTCGGGGATTTTTTCCTCTACTTTTCCTACGAGGTCGGCCCCCATGTCGGCGGCTTTTGTATATATTCCACCTCCAACTCTTGCGAAGAGAGCTATCGAACTAGCACCGAATCCGAATCCGACGATTACGTCGGACATCTGTAGGAGATTTGACCACTGCCAGTAGGCGATTACCGTTAGCCCAAGCAAAGCTAGGCCGACCACCGACATTCCCATCACCGCTCCGCTGGAAAATCCTATTTTTAGGCCTTTTCCAATATCTTCTTGGGCGCCAACTGCTGCTCTAGCGTTTGATTTTGTTGCGATTCTCATTCCGATGTTACCTGCCAGTGCTGAACAGAAGGCCCCACCTATGAAGGCAATCGCAGCTCCGTTTGCAATATCTGTTACCAGGATCACTATGGCCACTATCGCTACGAATACCGTCAGCGGTTTGTATTCGCTGTTCAAAAATGTCATGGCTCCTTCATGTATTCTTTCCGAAAGTCCACTGACTTTTTCGTCCCCTTTTGGCTGTTTTAGAATCCATATAGAGATTAGACCGGCAAATAAAAGTGCTATTATTCCGGCCAGTCCTACATAACCTAATCCAAGCATGGATTCAGCTCCATATCCTAGCATTTTCAAGCCTCCAGGGTTTAGAGTTTACCTGTGATATTTAGATGGGTTGTCTGTCGTAAATAAATTACGGGGACTCCTCTTTCCCTTAGAGCTTTTTTAAGTTCCTTATCGTTTGTTGCTACTATGCACTTCCTTTTCTCTGATAGCCTTAGTATCTTCTCATCAGCTGGCTTTTTAGAAGGGATTTCTTTTGCTTTAGAAGCCAATTCCAGCCCTATTTTTGCCGCTTTTTTCTCTTTTGTTTCTCCAATTTCTTTGAGGTCTTCCAGCTCCTTAATTACAGCCTCGGGTACTATGAGTTTGTATTCTTTGTCAACTAGTCTTTCGAATTCCTTGAATATGTCAACTCCCCATCTTTCAGGAGTCATCAGGATATTTGTATCCAAGACGAGCCAATAGTCTCCCATTTTCTACACTTATTTTATCGTTCCGTAACCTATAAGGCGCCATCTTCCATTTATTTGCCGGCTTATCGCTATTCTATTTTCTTTTTCTACACATACGGGCAGTCTGAGCTCTATTTCTGCTTCTGAGTTTCTAGCACTTGTGACAGTTCCTACGCTCGTCGCCGTTCCAATGCTGAGCATTAGGGATTCGTTTGTTCGTAGGGGCTCTACCTCCTTTTCTCGGTCCATTCCAACTACCCTCTCCAGCAGATTTACGTCTATTTCAAGTTCATCTACGGGTTCTGGCAATGTACCGGGCTTCCCGGCGACCGATCCAGCTAGGTTGTCGGACTTAGTGTAGGATGGATCCAGCTTTGTTCCGACCCCTATAAGGCCACCAGGCCTCGCTATTTCCACTTTTTCGTCTCCCTCGAAAAGGCTCGTCACCTTGGACTCCAGAGACCTCCAGCTGGTTTGTCCCTTCTGCTCAACTCTGATGCCGGGTTTTATCTCTACTCCGTCGCCAACTTCCCATTTTCCCCACGAAAGCGTGCCTCCTATGACGCCGCCCGTTAGGCTTTGTGGGTTTGTACCAGGCTTGTTGACATCGAAGGATCTGGCTATTGGCATTCTGGGGGGTTTCGATAGATCCCGCTCAGGAACCGGAATTTTTTCCATCACTGCTTCTATCACTTTTTCCACGTTTGCTCCATGTACAGCCGATATGGGGATTATGGGAGAATCCTCGAGACTTGAATCCTTCAGGAACTCTTGTATTTGCCTATAGTTTTCCATGACTTCTTCTCTGGAGACTAGATCGATTTTGTTTTGTACGACGACAATATTTTCCACTCCGATTATTTCGAGTCCCTTTAGATGTTCCTTTGTTTGAGGTTGAGGGCAGGGTTCGTCGGCTGCGATCACCAGAACGGCTCCGTCCATTATGGCCGCACCGGAAAGCATTGTTGCCATTAGGGTCTCATGTCCGGGTGCGTCTACAAAGGAAATTTTTCGCACTGTTTCCGCTTTTCCGCCACATTCAGGGCATTCTCCATTGACTGTGTATCTATCGCATTCTTTGCATTTTCGAAAAGCTGTGTCTGCGTATCCGAGTCTTATGGAGACACCTCGCCTCAGCTCCTCGCTATGTCTGTCAGTCCAAGTTCCCGAGAGGGCCTCGGTTAGTGTGGTCTTGCCGTGGTCGACATGACCTATCATTCCAACATTCAAATGTGGTGTGACCATGATTGAACACCTTTTACTTTGTTCTCCATTGATACATAAAAATAGTAGGAAGGTTCACAAAAAATTTGAGCTCGAAGTAGGACTTTACTCTTGTACAATTGTCAATTCAAACGATGCGGTGCTTTTGACTTCTCCTCGGGCGAGTATTTCGACTTCTAACGAGTTTGTTGAGGATGTTTGTCCGGGTTTGAGGCTTCCAAATACATTGAAAATGTAAACTCCCGAGGTTCCGCCAGGATTGAATCCTCTACAAATGGGTAGATTTATTTCTCTTTCGCCGTTCACATTTTCTAGGCCTCTTTGATCGGGGTGGCTGACTTCTATGTTTCTGGCCTTGGTAAAAATCCGTATGACTATTTCTTCCTTTTCGTAGGAGTTATCAGTAGGGTTTTTCGCGTTCACGGCTAGTTGTGTTATTTCGTTTGTTGAAATCCTCTTCTCCTTAAGCTCAAGGCTTTCAAAAAAGGCTTTACTGCTATCCTCCTTTTCTTCCTGAAAGGGATTGGTAACTAATATGTATCCTGTTATTATTGTAGCGACTATTGCGACCACTAGTAGTATAAAATGCCAGTTCCTCCGCCATTTGGATTTGGAGAACCCTTGAGCTAGCGAATTCGAAATACTCATTATGGCTCCTCCCGTTTTATTTTTCATTGGTTTTGGGTCTAGTTTTATTTTTATTATTCGGCCGGTTCCTCGCCAGTTTCCTTGCCCAGAACTTCCTCTAAGGATTTTTCCCCGTGTTCGGTTATGCTAGTATTTAGCTGTATTATCTGACTGGACACGGTGTTTCCCCGTATTGTTTTCCTTCTTTGGAGGCCCTCTTCCTTTGGCTGGTAACCGGTTCCACCCTTCAAGAGAGGTCTGGTCCTTCCCTCTCCTTTGACATCCCGTCTCATTGGAAAACCCTCTCCGTCGGACCCTCCGGTTATCTTTAGCTTGTATCCCGGCAAGTCCAGCAAATCCCCGTCAAAATTCTCTCCAATTTTTTTTCCGATAAGGTTTTGAAACTGGGAGTCTTCCGCTTCTACTTGGTAGGATTTTCCGGAATTCGGATCCGAGATCACGATTCTTGCCATTTCACATCAACCCGTATATAGAATTTTCTTTTTGTTTAATCGAGATTATTTCATTCATTACCTGCTTTTCGTCCTCAGACAACATATCCGAGATGCCTTTTAATTCTTTCATCTGCTGATTTGATATATCAACATATAAAACGTCCCCCTCCTTGATGTCCCTACCTACGGTTGGTCCCTGAATCGAGAGGGCAAGTTCATCGCCGGTCCTTGCTTCGTTTACCGTCTCTTGTTCGCTCTGAATTTCCTTTAGGGTCCCGATTCTTTCTCCTTCCTTGTTCATCAGATAAACCCCAGGCTCTAATACTCCTCCAAGTATATCAACTCCGACTATCGCGGGATCGCAATTTCTAAATATATAGCCAGGTTTGATAGATGCCTTTCCTGCCCTGGTAAGCTCTTGGAGCTTTTTCCTTCGGATTTCTTTCTTTTTTTCTTCAATCCAATCCTCGTAATCTTCTATAAGTCTATAGATTACGTCGTTCGTCAAGATTCTTATATCGCGATTTTTAGCCTCTTCCTTTGCATGAGGGAGTGTATTGACGTTAAAGGCGAGTATCGATCCAAAAAGGGGATCCTCCTCGGCCACGGAACTGCACTCAATGACATCTTGTCTCGTGACATTTCCTATGTCTGCCCGTCTGATTGGAATGTTTCTTTCTTTCAGCTGGTTCTCAAGAGCTTCAAGTGAGCCAAGGGTGTCCGCCTTTACTACTAAACCCACTCTGTCCGTATCGATTCTTATACTCTCTAGTCTTTCCCTTACCAAGTCGCAGATCTCCTCTATTTCCTCATCGGATTCTATTCCCCAAATCGGAGCTCCCGCCACTACATCATCGATATCTGGAGCAGCTATTTTTACTCCAGCGGCTGCCGAAACTTTATCTATGTGATCGAACTTCTCTTGGGGGTCCCTTATCTCGTCCAGTGGTTTAGGCTGGAGCAGGGCTCTTATCTTCGTTACTATAACCTTACCTAGGGCCCCCACGGCAACTTTGTCTTGGGAGGACAGAGTCCCGTCATATATGATTGCGTCCAAAGTTTTGCCCAGCCCTCTTTCCTCTTTTATTTCTAGAACGGTTCCCCTGGCTGGCCCCGAGACTTCTATGCTTAGCTCCTCCGTTAGGTATCTTTGTGCCAATCCCGCTAAGATCGCAAGTAGCTCTGGTATTCCTTCACCAGTTTCAGCGCTGGTGGGCACTATGCCGATTTGTTTTCTGTAGTTGTCTATTCTGTCGAATCTTTCGGATTGGAATCCCTCCTCATCGAGTTTCCCAACAAGCTGGTATATCCGCTCGTTTAGATCGTTCTGAACCCTTTTTGTCTGTCCGCCGAAAGTTTCTATAAAACACGAGTTAGGATTTGGATTCCAGCCCGGGAGTAGGTCGCATTTATTTGCAGCTATTACGAAGGGAGTTTGATTTTTTCTGAGATGATTTAATGATTCCAAAGTTTGAGGTTTGAAACCCTCGGTTATATCTATAACCAGTATTGCTAGGTCCGCCAGCGCCCCACCTCGGCTCCTCAGGTTGGCAAAAGCCTCGTGACCGGGCGTGTCAATGAACAAAAGCCCTGGAAGACTCACTTCTTTATCGGCAAATTTGTGGAGGAACTTGCCGCAGATGTTTTCAACGGTCTCCACAGGAATTTCTGTGGCTCCTATATGTTGGGTTATTGCCCCGGCTTCTCGACTGGCCACTTTACTACCCCTGATTTTGTCCAGTAGTAGGGTCTTTCCGTGGTCCACATGTCCTAAGACCGAGATTATCGGTTGTCTGATGTTTTTTTCCGTCATCTTTCTCAAAGATAAAAAGAGGTAAAAGGTAAATAAAATATGTTGAGTGAGGCCTGTTTTTAGAGTACAGTGTGCGCTTGTTTGTACTCTTTGAATATAAAAAAGCAATAACAAGGCTCGAGACACCATTTATAACGGTTCTTGGTAGCTTTTTGAAATGATATGTTCTTTTTTATTGTGTAAGTGAGGAGATGAAGCTGGAATTTCGCCTTTTGTTTATATATAGGATTCTAAATAACCTGTTGATGTTATTTGGGGATTGGTTATCAATCTGGTTTGCCGGTGAATTCTTCAAAAATTAGTTAAGCGAAAAAACGAAATTTTAAAGTGGACGTTTGAAATGAATGGTTGCCCGACTTCGCTTTGCTTTGGGGAGACAATGCTCAGGATTTCCACAAAGGACAATGAGCGATTTACTCAGGCCACGGAGCTTGATGTAGGTATAGGAGGTACCGAGTCGAATTTCGCCATCGCCTTTTCCCAGCTTGGAGGGGAATCAGCTTGGCTGAGCCGCTTGCCGGACAATTTCCTTGGAAGATATGTTTATACCAACGTGAGAAAGTTTGGAGTGGACGTCTCCCCCGTGATTTTTGCGGACGAAGGCAGGATGGGCATTTACTACTTGGAGATGGGCAGCGATCCGAGACCTACTGAGGTCGTGTATGATAGAGACTCTACGGCAATAAGCATGATTGAACCTGAAAGCGTGGCCTGGGGGATACTAGATGATTATGATCTTTTCTTTACTACTGGAATTACCGTAGCGCTCAGTGAAGGATGTAAGAATTCCGTTCGGGGAGCTCTTGAGGAGGGGGGTGAGGGAGTGAAAGCGTTTTTCGACCTCAATTACAGATCCAAGCTTTGGTCTTTCGAGGAAGCTCGGAGGGAAATCGAACCTCTTCTCCCAAATGTGGATATTCTTTCCGTTACGGAGAGGGATGCTAGGAATGTGCTGGAAAAAGATGGAAATTACCTAGATATAGTTCGGAATTTGCAGGTTGAATATGGTCTTGAGATTTCGTTGATGAGCAGGGGATCTAAGGGAGCAGTTGCGTGTAAGAATGGGGAAGTCTTTGAATCTGAACCTTACGAAATTGATGTGGTGGACAGGGTAGGAGCCGGGGACGTTTTCGATGCGGCTTTTGCCTATGGGTATCTTTCTGGAAAAGATGTTAAGGATGCACTGCACTGGGGAGTTGCAGGAGCTGCCTTCGCTCACACCTTACCAGGTGACGTTGTACATTTTGACAGAGAGGATTTGGAGCGAATTCTGGAAAGTAAGCGCGGCTCGGATATTAACCGATAGGCACTGATGTGGGTACTTACTCGTCTAAATTAAGGAAGCATAATTCTTTGAGCTCATGTTTAAGAGGTGGAAAACGGTAAGCGATTGAATAAAATAGGCATTCTTTTATTTTTTTACAGAGATGATGGTGAGTTATAAAACCGATTTATGATTAAGTGAAAAGGTGTGGGGCCGTGGGGTAGTCAGGACCAGCCTCCTACCATGGGGCGGTAGATACCCGAGTTCAAATCTCGGCGGCCCCATCACACCTCATGTTCAAATCTTTTTCTAATAAAAGAGGGCTCGTGGTAAGGTGTCATGCATGCCGACTGTAGATTTCGCGTCCAAGGTCGAGCGGGAGGTCCGGAAGATCGAGGAGGATCAGGACCTGTGCGAGGAGAACAGGCGGCTCCTCCTTGAGTTCAAGCGTGACCTCAAGCTGGACGGTCTGAGCGACGCGTGGATACACAAGCTCCTCACCCACGTCAGGACCATGGGCGAGCGTCTCGGCTCCGGCTTCGAGGAGGCGACGAGGGACGATCTGAAGGACGTGGTCGAGTGGGTCCAGTGCAGGGACATCTCACCCGCCACAAAGCGCGACTACAAGGAGGCGCTGAAGCGGTTCTACAAGTGGTTGAACGGGGGCGAGCACCCGGAGAAGACGAGGTGGATAAACACGACGCGGAAGAGGAGGAACCATAAGCTTCCGGAGAAGCTTCTCACTGAGGACGACGTCCAGGCGCTTATGGAGGCGGCCGAGAACCCGCGGGACCGGGCGTTCGTGTCCTTGTTGTGGGAGACCGGCGCTCGGATAGGCGAGCTCATAGATCTGGAGGTCGGGAGTTTCGAGGATCACGAACACGGCTTGAAGATCTCCATCGAAGGGAAGACGGGGATGAGGAGACTTCCGCTCATAAGCAGCGTGCCCCACCTGAACAACTGGCTGACGAACCATCCGAAGGGGGACGACCCGGAGGCTCCGGTCTGGTGCAGGCTGAAGGGTTCCAAGGCGGGGGAGAAGGTCGGTTACAGGAACCTCAGAAAGGTTCTCGATCGGCTCGCCGACGCGGCGGGAGTCGACAAGCCCTCGAACCCCCACCACTTCAGACACTCCAGGGCGACTTATCTTGCGTCGAGGTTCACCGAGTCCCAGCTGTGCGAGTGGTTCGGATGGGTCCAGGGAAGCGACAGGCCGGC
>JBKHIS010000049.1:0-9048 GCA_046538535.1 Hadesarchaea archaeon
CAAGCATTCCGGCCTTTCGAGCCGGTGACCTGGGTTCAAATCCCGGCCGGGGCATACCATTTTTACCATTCTTTGAACTGTTAGAATCAGAAGATTCATTAGATTCAAGTTTAGGGTTGTTATTGGTATTTTTAGTTCTTTCAACGCGTTTCAAAAGATTTACTTTTTCTTTAAGGGCGTTTTCGCAAACTTTAGAAACATTCAAACATATTTCTAAATTTTTCCACCATGGAGTCCCAGTCTAAAGAATCTTCCGAGTAGAGATATACTCTATCCTCTTCGTTCTGTATACCTCTCTCAACAGTTATTCCAAGACTGTTGTCAAAAGACGGATCTTTTTCCAAAAACTCATTCTTTATTTCATAATAATTCTTGAGACCGATATATTGTGGGTGATCCTCAACCGAGAACTTTTCACTATCAATATCTTCTAGCTTTTTACCTTGAGACCAGAAAAATTCCCCAGTATTAGCTCCCTTCAACGAATAATCTATTAGAACATAAAGCCGATCAAGATTCCCATCCCGGTGCATGTCAAATATCTTTTCTATAAAATCTCTAGCTCGAGATTTATCAGCAAAAAGTAGACCGTTAGTGTCGAACCTAACAGGTATTTTCGAACCCTTTTCCGCTATCCAAGTAGGTTTTTCAATCCTGCCGCCTTTCTCTTTTCTTTTTTCTTTCACCTGACTAGGGGTCAAAATTCTAATTTTATCATCATTTTCTAATCATTTGACACCTTTGTTCAAATGTTCGAAGAACTGGATCCAGTAATCGACTGTTGCATCGAACGGATTTTCGTATTCTCCCTTGAGAGTATCTTCGCTAGAATAGAGAGGTTCTCCTCCTGAAACTCTAAATCTGCTGAAAACATTATCTCTAGGAACATCTAATTCCTGAGTAAGTGCCCATTTTACAGATATAACATTCGGAAAGTTTCTTTGAACTTAATAGCGCAGGGTTCTGTTCATTATAATCTTCAGGATCAATCACCTTGTGTGAATAACAGAACCAACAATCTAATTTACAACCGACTGCATCAGATATCAACACAAAAGGATAGGTGTTTTTCGGAATTCCTGTCTTTTCCTAATAGTCATCACCCATAAAACGATCGCTAATCCGAAAAACTCGACAAGAATAGCAAAGATCAGAATCTGTAGGTGAAATATCGACTGATTCATTATTACGCAATTTATGACAAATTTCAGTTTTCTTTTTTTCTTCTATGTTATGAGGTTTGAAAAATCCAAATTTTTTCTCTTATTGTTCCGATTTTGGATTTTAAACATGGCTCTATTTTGCTTGACTTGTGACAGAAGCCGGAGCCGACAACATCCGGGAACTGTTAGAGAAGTTCGAAGGAATTTCCGCGACCCAGCGGCGGTTGTGGTTTCACTTCAAGTCTATCCCTACAATTCTCTTCTGATTCTACTAAGAATATTGTTCCAATCGCCTGGATTTCTAACTTTTATTTCCTTCTTTTTAGCCCCTACTTTCTTGTTACAAGGGGGACATAAAAGAGCGTAGTTTTCGATTTTATCACTTCGCCCATATTTCGGTGACACTTTATGATGTCTTTCAAGAATATCCAAAGGTAAGAATCATCCACACAAAAGAAATTGGACCTCTGTTTCAGGCACAGTTATCCCGCTTTTAATTCTTTGATTGTTATATTTGGCGATTCTTATTTTTTCTTTTTTACCCACCATGCTTTAACACCCCTTTTCAATCTTTTTCAATCATCTACTAATCTTTTCAAAATACGCAAATTTGTCGAGACCTGAAGGCAGTTGTTGCGGTTTCATTTGGGTTTACAACGGTTTACAAAAATGACCTGTGAGAATATCCATAGAATTTTATTGATATAGCCGGGGGGCCAAGAGGGCTAAACAAGGCTACGATTTTTAAATGACCCAAAATGATCCAAAGAAAAACATTTTATGTAGCGTATTCAGCTTTTCTAGTTTTTGTTTTTAAGGTTTTACTATCATCATAGAAGCAGACCTGTAGTGTGTTCAGCATTTCCAATGGAGCTCCCTAAATCATTGAGAGTTACTTTTCGATCTTTTTCTCTGTCAACTAGTTCCAGTTTAGAAATTTTAGCTGGATACTGTCTATAGGTCAACTTGTTCGGGATGATTTTTGCGATTTTTTTCTCGAATTTCCAGGAGGTTTTGGAGTAAGGTTTGACTATGAACTTTATCTCTTTGTCACTCTCCTTCTTTTCCGCGGAGATTTGAAAAGGGGACAGATTACCACCGTCCCCGACCTTCACATCGATATCAAAGAACTGGTGGTTTCTCTGACCGTCGTAAAAAACAATTTCTTTCTTTAGGGATTTACCTAAGATATAGGGTTTGTAATAATCGAGGAAACCTCCGTTTTCAAAATGGAAAATCCCCCAATACCAGCTTGGGGTTGGAGCGTTGACAAACACGCGTTGAAAGTAAGCACTACCTGTGACAGCTTCACCTTTGATTTCACTCTCAAGATCAAGCCGATTTGACCTTAACATCGAATAGTTTAATCCGAGAGGATACTGCTTAGAAGTCCTGGAATTGATAGCGAAATCATACTCGTCCCGTGGTTCTGCCGAGAAATGAAAATCGTTGCCAATCTCAACCTTGCATCTCTCTCCATTAATGTGAAAAGATGTAGGGGTCTCGCCACCAGTTTCCAAAGAAGACGAGTCTATTTCCAGATCACTTTTTTCCAGCAGGAAGTTATGGTTCATTCCTTTCCCGTCAAAATACCAAGAAGCAACCACTCCTTCCAAGTTTCCGTTATTCGCATCCTCGAACTTAAACCTCTTATCATTACAAGTAATGGACTTTTCATCCTTTCTAGACCAAAGGATAGCCAATTGTCTCGGCTTTTCAACCTCGTCAGGATTATCAATGAAAAACAACCAGAACCACCACAACCAACCACCCTTTTCAAGCCTGCCCCGATCTATTTCGAAAACTTTCTCTTCCAAGTTTACCGAATTTTCCCTATTTTCAAATCTCATTCTATACCCAACTCCTTCTAAACAAAAGAGGACTTTGACAAAAAAACTTCTTGTATAAGGAGATTGTGAGTTTCCCAACTTTCATAACCAGAAACCAACTCGGTGAGCTTAACGTTTGTCTCTCTCTAACTTTTACAACATGTGTGAGTAGAGAGACTGCGAACTGCTGGGAGACATAACGCAGAGTTTGTCGCTGAGTTGAATTGAAAGAGAAAAAGTATCTGGGGTTCTCAGGAGGAAAGATTAAGAAACCTCGTCAGTGGAGCTGTCGATACTATCGAAGAAAACCTAAATTCTGAAGACGAAAAGGTAAGACAAAGGGCTGCCGTCCATGTTTTGAAGGCTGTTGGTCTTTGCGGTTCTGACTTAATGCCATCGGGTATAACCGATGCTTCAAAGATTAAAAGTCAGTGTAGAAAGGAAGAGTTTCAAAATTCTCTCAGTTTATTTTGATTAGGTATAAACTGTAAAGTTTTCGGGAGAGTATCCTTTAACAAATCAATTAATACTTACGATCTAATGGTTTTGTTAATATACGAGAGACCGGTTAAGACAAATGCTCCTGCTACTCAGTAGTAAACGAAACGGGGATATTCTAGGATCATAATCCCTGCTAGTAAACTATTCTTCTAGTCACGAGAAAGGAAATCAAAAAGGATATGAAAATGATGAAAGGTATTTCTTTATCTCTTTTTTAAAATAGTTCAAAACAGATATGATTTATCCTCCTATACAATTGGAAACTATGGGGCATTAACTTCATATATTGTTATGTTGTCTTTGGAGAAGACCTTAGGAAACCCAATCACTTCTATAATGTTCTCCTCTACAGAGGATATTCCTATAAGTATGAAAGAAGCATTTTCCTCTTTCAGCATCTCTATGTATTCCTCCTTATTCTCAGGAGGGTTCTCTCTCTGTTGAACCACTGTATTCGACCACCTAATGTTTTCCATCTCCGACAATTGAAGATCTGAACCCGAAGAAGCATAACGAACGTAATTATCCCCCAAAATATCGCGAATCTCATTCCTTAAATTCTCATTCTCATATCTCGCCGGCTGATCCGGATCAGTCGAGGAATAGTGACTAAGAACAGGAGCCAGAGCCAATCCCACAACCACAGGTATAATCAAAAAATGTTTTACTTCCAACTTCACTGAAGTCTTACTCAATAAGAAAGGAATGATCATAAGAAAGACAAAGAAACCTAACCTGTCAAGATAGGTAACAGGGATCCAAAATCCGAAACTAGCCAAAATAACCCATCCCAATAGAATACCAAGAGCTATTGCACTCAATTTACGAGTTTTATTCAAAATAAGATAACTGAGTATTAAGGCTGAAATAATGACAACAACTCTTAAAGAATAGAAGGGGTGGCGAGTTAGAAAACTTGTATTAGTCCAGAAATTTTGAAATAATCCGAAAAAAATACCCATGATACCCAAAAATATCAAAGAAGAGAGGATATAGGTCTTTATCCATCTTCTGTATTCAGGCTTAACTAACAAAACCGAAGCTAAAAGAAAGATAGATAGAGGATGAGTAATAACGGCTACAATAGAGAGTAAAATAGCAGTTTTATTACGTTCTTTAAGAAAGAAATAGATGGAAATTAATGCAAAAACGGTTCCCCAAAGGAATGGCAACGTCGCAGATGTGACATAAAATAGAGTTAATGGATTCAGGAGGACCAAACAGGCGGATCTTGTCGCTTTTCTTTTACTAAAGAGTTGCTCGAATACTTTTTTCGATGAGATCCATAATAATGGGAGGGAAGCAGAGAGCAAGACTGCCACGGTGTATCTACCGAAAAAAGGTAAGAGAACTCCTCCGATTAACTTTACCGGATATCCATATTGAAAGAGAATGTGCGAACCACCGCTGAGGAAGGGGTCAACGGTAAAAAATCCTTTAGAAATAGCCCATGCTTCATGAAGGTGAAAAAAATAATCTGAGCTGAGAGGCAGGTTCATAGAAAATAAAAGGTAGATAACTACCCCATTTACTGTTAACGTAGAAAAAAACAAAACTGTTTCCAAGCTTTTAAGTTTAAAACTTAAATTCATCTAATTGAACTTCCCAGTTAATCTTACTAAAGTATACTGATGGCTCTAAAAAGATCGAGCCACCGTTTGCCGGTTGGTCCTCCAGAGACGGTTATCTTTCTCTTTTTCCTCCCTTTCGCTTAGGTATTTTTCAAGTTCTCTCTCGGCCCCCTCGTTGTAGAAACTCACAAAGCTTCTCTTGGTCCTTGTGTTGTGATTGGGGGTAAGCATTCTTTTATCTAGGTCGATTTCGTCCATTTTTAGGTTCGTCAGTTCTGAAGTCCTGAGTCCTGAAGAGGCTTTGATTAAGAAATAGGCCCGATATTTCCGGCTCTGAATCTCTTCGTAGTGTTGTTTCAGTGTGTCTTTAGGGGGAAGTTTGACGTTGTTTTTCTTGCCGTTCCTCGGGATTTTGAACCCTTCGGCAATATTGGACTCTACAAATTCTCTGAAGAAAACTCTCAAGCTTTTAATCTTGTTGGCCTGGTCGATTTGCTGTAGTTTTCTTCGTATTTCTTCAACCATTTTGAAATGTCTTTTTTGGTAATATTCTTAGGGGTTTTCTTGATAAACTTCAAAAATTCTTCAATGTTAGAAACGTGCTGTTTTACTGTCCTTTCAGCCAAGTCTAGTTCTATTTTTAACATTCCTTGAAAATATTCTATTATTTCGTCTATTGAAGTTTTTTCGCCGACTTTTTTTCTAAAAAAGTCGATTATCGGCCTTTCGAGCCGATGACCTGGGTTCAATCCCTGCCAGGACATCTTTAAAGTCTAAGTCTCGAAAGAGCAATTTTTAGTTAAAATAGGCTGAAATTGGCAAAAATCCTCAACCGGAGCCCTAAAAGTTACCGATCATCCCAAAACTCCAAATCATACTCCAAGGCCTTGTATCTGTATTCCTCCGGACACTCCATCCCATCCATAAACCCGTATTCGACGAGCCATGGATATACTCGACCGTCACCTTCCCCCTCCTCAAGAATTCCTTTAACTGATTGGAACAGCTGGCGCCCGTACTCCTCACCGCCATAGTCAGCAATTAATCTCTGAGCGTCCTCCGAAGTAAGCCACCTTGTAAACGCCATTGCCTCGTCGAAATCCGTGTCGTACATCTCTGGATTAACGGGAATAACGCTGTAAACATTCGTCAGTTCCCTGGCGTCGGCCACGAGCACTTCCAAATCTATCAGTCCCTCCTCCGAATAAGCCAGAAAAGTTCCCATATCCGCGAGCGTATAGGAGTCATTGTTGCTACAATGCTTAAGGGTGGGACCCATTCCCTGTCCGGTGCTTCTGAACCAATCCTTTCCCCTAACGTCCTCTTCGTAGGAGTAACCTGCAGCCCTCCACAGTCCTATCTCCCTAGTGTTAGTTCCCGAGCCATCATCTCTGGAGGTCCAAATCACGTCTTCCTTCTCACCCAATTCAAAAACATTCTTCAGTGCTTCTACAGGCTCCATTCCGCTTATTCCAGCGGGGTCATCGGAGGGGCCAACAATCGCGAAGAAGTTATATGCGATCACCTTTCGGTTCACCCCGTGACCTTTTTCCAGAAACTCCTTCTCTCGACTCTTTGCGTGAATCAAAATCAAATCGGAGTTCCCCATCTTTGCATCCTCAATCGCCGCACCGGTTCCCTTCGGCACAAAACGCACCTCTATTCCCTTTTCCTCACTGAAAGCTGGACCTACGGCATTTTCGAGAAGACCCGTGTCGTACAAACTGGTGGTCGTCGAAACCGTAAGAGTTCTCTGACTTCCCCTGTATCGGTATTGAACGTAGTAGGATCCGAAAAACAAAGCGCCTATCAGAAGAAGGCCGATTGCCAGAAATCTTCTACTTCTGGATCTGATTTTTCCACCGTGTTACCGAAGACGGCCAGCATTTATAATCCTTATGTTTAGTTAAACATAACGACACCGGTTCACCAACCTAGGGCCTCAAAGAATAAGGAATATCTCTCGTCATCCTGCCCAAATTTCTAGGGGGGGCATTTGCTCAACGTTCTCAATTCATCTCAGTCGCTCGGCCGAGCGATTCAGAACAGTGGTTTGCCATGCGCATGCTCAGACCGACAAAGTCGAGGCCTAGCCTCCTGCAAAGTTCGACGGTCTCACCACTTTCCGACAGCTCGATCAGATTCGGCATTCCAAATGAAAAATCACCCCCCATGCACCTGTATCGCCTCCATCATAAGGTAAAAATACACTAATAAGCGATTAAGCTCCGCAAGAGAAACAAACCCCCACATCCGGACCAAGACAGCTCGGAAACGGATTCGCGCTGGTTAAACCACATCTCGGCCGGAACCGAAAATTAAGCCTATGACCGGGGATCGATTCTCAAGCGCAGGCCTAAACCACCGGTTTTACCTCCTGATAATTTTTATTCCCTCCCCAGATACATTCGATGTATGAGCGAACTCTCAGGAGTCGTCGACTCTTATATGGAGAAAACAAGACGTCTCAAGGAATTCTGCGAAAGATGCCTTACAACTCAGAGGTATGACGGCAACGCCGTCCTGATGGTGGTGGACGCGGCCTTCGATTCCATAGGACTAAATTACTTCAACTCCGTAGTCCCAAAAGTATTGGAGTTCGAGGAAACCTTCGTGAAAAGCGGAGAGGTAAAAAGCCTGGGGGAACTCGACGAGCTGCCTCACGACCAGGTGAAGGAGATCTGGTCAAATGAGAGGTCTTGGAACGTTGCGACCTCTGTGGCATCCTACCTGAATGGGCTGGGGGAGATGATGGAGCTAAGCGATAGAGGATCCCTACGTACCTGGGCCGAAAACTCCAGACTCGACAACTGGGAGAGAAATCCCATAGCTCAGATCAAAGGAGTCGGCCTCATCACGTACCAGTACCTCCGAATGATGGGTGGAGTCGACACAGCTATGCCCGACAAAATCGTGAAGAGAGTCGTCGAGGAGATCCTGGAAAAGGCAGGCATAGAGATGCCGACCGAGGACGACGTTGAGTTCGTAAAAACGGTCGACCGTATCGCCTCCCGAACGGATTATAGATCCATAGAAATATGCTGGATGACGTGGCTAATCCAGTCCGAAGGGGATAAAATCCGTATGGAAAAGCACGGCGAACTCCTGAGAAGAATCTGACCCTCCCTGAGTGAACTGACAACTCGTAAACCAAAAGGATATATCTTTGGCAAGGGAAAAACCCACAGAGATGAATTCAATTGGACCCGAAGGCAAAAAAAGCCTTGATCTTGACCTCTCTAATCACGGCGATCGCATTAACATATCTAATCGGCAGTTCTCTCCACGAAGACGAAACCGAGGGACTTATCTCCTACGAAAATTACGACCAAACGAAAGTCCGCATTCTTGGACCCGAAAGAAAGGAGAAAGGGTCCGTAATTGCAATCATAGCCGACACAACCAGCAAAAAGATTATAGGGCTAAGCAAGGCACGGTCCCTACCCAATAATCGAGGAATGCTTTTTGTATTCGAAAAATCTCAGAGACTAAACTTCTGGATGAAGAACATGAGCTTCGGGTTAGATATGATATTCGCTGAAGAGAATGGCTGTATAACAAAGATAAGCAGGGGGGAAGCTCCTTCCCCCAATGAAAATGGCGATGAACCCCATCACAGATATACGGCAGATGGAATGTTCGTCCTGGAAGTAAGGTATGGATGGACTTTGGAAAAAAACGTGAAGGTGGGTGACGTTCTCAATTTCGATCTCAATTGATGTCCTGTAGGACACCACCAAATTAAAAATCCGAATATCGAAGGGGGGTCAATCAACGTAAACGCTCAAAAAGAAAGCGTCTCAAAAAACAGAAGAAGATCAATATTCAAGTAAAAATAATAAAAAAGGAAAGAAAAGCAATGTTTCTAGCCTTTCCTAAGATATCGCTCATCTCACCTCTCTATGGACTCGCCTTTTACAGAAAGCCGTTTTCAGGGCCTGTCATCTTGTGGTCCTGCTTTCTCGGGACCACCACCCTTCTCAG
>JBKHIS010000050.1:0-8526 GCA_046538535.1 Hadesarchaea archaeon
CCCTGCTCCTGCTTTCCTTAATAATTGGATTAGTTCATGAATACCTGGGAATAACAATAGGTTTGTACGAAAAAATCCAAACTGGCGAAATAAAAACAGCATTAGGTGACAGACTTTCATGGCTTCTGCTAATACCAGGCTCCATAGTTTTGATAATGCAAAATTTTGGCTGGGGTTCCTTTAGCTTTCCACTGGTAGTTGCCAGCGCGGTTTTGGTGGGGGCCGGAATAATATTGATACTCTACTCCCAAGGGCCTCTGGGAATAATGGACCTATTTTCTATGCTAGGCAACATTCTCTCATATTCAAGAATTATGGCTCTTGCCCTCGTAACCTCCGCTCTTGCCCTAACCTTCAACCAAATCGTGAGCATGATATGGGGTGTTCCACAGTCGTTACCAATAATCGGCATCATTCTAGGCGTGATACTATTCATAAGTGCACATATTTTTAGCCTAGTCATAAACCTACTGAGCTCGTTCGTGCACTCACTGCGTCTTCACTACGTGGAGTTCTTCGACAAATTCTTCCGGGGAACCGGTGTAAGCTTTAAACCATTTCAAGTTGTAAGAGAATACACAAGAGTTGATTAAGATGGCAATAGAAATGGCTCAAGCAATTGCGACCATTGGTGCCGGGCTTGCGATAGGTGGAGCCGGATTGGGTTCCGGAATCGGGCAAGGTATCGCAGCCGCCGCCAGCGCCGGTGCGACCGCTGAGGATCCGGACTTCTTCGGAAGAGGGCTTGTTTTCACCGTAATACCAGAGACACAGGTAATTTACGGTCTGGTAATTGCGATCCTAATCCTATCCGGAGCACAGGTCTTGTAATCCTCTTGACCCGACAGAGCCCGGTTCAGATCACTAAAAGGAGAGTTTTCTAATGACTGATGGTTTGGAAGGCATAATTGAAGAAATAAAAGGCCAAGCAGAAGAAGAAAGGGATTCCATCCTCGAAGCAGCGGAAAGGAAAGCCGAAGAAATAAAATCAGGAAGTGAAAAGAAAGCAGAACAAGAGAGAAATAAGATCATTGAAAAAGGGAAAAGAGAATCGGAAACGATCAAAAAGAGAATCCTCGCATCGGCCCGTAAAGACTCTCGGCAGAAAAAACTAGAAACAAGAGAGGAAATGATACAGGAAGTTATAAAGAGAACTAAGGAGAAGCTGGACGCGCTCAAGGAAGACGGAAACTACAAAGAAGTCCTCATAAATCTTATTGAATCCGGAGGGGAGACAGTTGGTGGAGGGAAACTAAAAGTTCTCATTTCAAGAAAAGATGACGGCATACTTTCCAAACAAGATATCGAAGAAATTTCCAAAAAAATAACAGAGGAAACCGGGGAGGAAACCTCTATTCAGATCACAGACGAACTACCTAATTCCAAGGGAGGAGCCATAGTAGAGAAAAAGGACGGCAGCGTAAGTTGCAATAACACATTCGAATCAAGGCTAGAAAGAATGGAAAACACCCTTCGAACCGAAATAGCCGAGATATTATTTCAATGAGCGGAGGAAAAGATGCCCGAACTATTACAAAGCGGAGTCATAATTCCGTTCATTTCTGACCCGATATTGGAATTTCTATTCATTCTCGTAATCGCAGCGGGAATTTCCTCTCTTTTACTAATTTTTATCTTCAGACGAATTCAAAGATATGGTTCATTCTCCTATACAAACGCGAGAATCAGCGCGATGAAAGGTGAGTTATTCCGGAAGGAGAAACTCGATCAACTCCTAGAAGTCAGAGACTTCCAAAATCTAGTAAACCAATTGGAGAGCTCGCATTATTCCAAATACATAGAGAGCTTAGAAGATTTCGAGGCGAAATCCCTGGAACAATCAATTTACAATCACCTAGAGGACTCATACCAAAAAATTACGAAACTGGCACCGGAAGAGATCAAAAACGTATTCCAGGAGATGGAGAGAATACTCGAAGTAAGGAATCTAGAAATAATTTTAGCTGGAAAACTGGTCAATCTCAGTCGAGAGGAGATAGAAGGAAAACTGACGGAAAAACGCTATTTATCTGATGAAACCTACGAAAAGTTAATAGAGGCGGAGAGTATTGGTGAAGCCATTACATCCCTTGAAGGAACCAGGTACTGGAGAACATTAGACGAAGCAGTCACGAAGTACGGAGAAGAAGGCGAAATGCTTCCGGTGTGGTTCAGTCTAGAAGGAGAATATTGGGAGGACGCATTGAAATCAGCAAAGGAATCGCGCGCCGAATACTCCGAGATCATACAGAGGGGGATCAGAATGAAAATAGACGTCCTAAATATGCTGTTTATCCTGAGATGCAAGGCGGAGGGTGTTGATGCAGAGAGAATGAAGGACTTTATCATCCCCGTACACTACGAATTGAAAAGTCAAAATATCAATAGAGCCAGGGAGTCCGAAGACATAAAGGGAGCTATCATGAGCTTTGCGAGCACTCCCTACGGCGGGGCCCTTTCAGATGCATTGGCGGAAAGCCAGGCAAAAAACTCCATATTTCCCCTCGAACGTGCATTGGAGGAGAAGCTCCTAGAGAGATTAAGGAAGATTTCAACCCAACATTACTCCTCCGCAGGACCCATAATGGCCTTTTTTCACGAGAAGGAAGTGGAAGCAAAAAACTTAATCAGGATCATAAACGGAAAAGCTGCAGACATAGATTCCGAGAAAATAGGGAGCCTTCTGATTTCCCCGAGGTAAAAAAATGAAAATAGCTAGCCTCACGGACTCAAAAACCCGAAAAGGGCTAAAACTGGCAGGTGTAAAGGAATCTTACAAAGCCGAAAACAAAGAAAAGGCCGAAAAAATATTTGAAGATCTCACCAAAAACGATGAAATCGGGTTGATCATAATAACAGAGGACATCGCACAGAAAATAGATGATAAACTAGAGAAATTCAGAGAAGAAAGGGAAGGAACTATTCCAGCCCTCATAGAGATCCCTGGCGAAGAGGGCTCTGTGCCCGAAAGGAGAAGGATTTTAGACAAACTTGTTAAAAGAGCGGTGGGAATAAACATAGAAAGATAAGGTGTATTAACATGGGGAAAATAAAGAAAATATCCGGCCCCGTAGTAACCGCGGAAGACATCCGAGGATCCGAAATGTACGAACTTGTAAAGGTGGGGGAGGAGGAGTTGGTAGGTGAAATTATAGAACTCGAGAGAGACAAAGCAACAATTCAGGTCTACGAAGAAACCTCCGGTCTCAAACCCGGCGAAAAGGTCGAAAGAACAGGAGATCCTCTATCTGTGGAGTTGGGCCCCGGCCTCATAGGAACGGTATTCGATGGCATACAGCGACCCTTGCCTAAGATCCAGGAAAAAGCAGGAAGCTTTATCGAGAGAGGAGTTAAAACTAACTCTCTTTCCCGAGAAAAAAAGTGGGAATTTCAACCTTCAAACCTGGAGATAGGAGATAAAGTTCAAGGAGGGAGTGTCCTTGGAACCGTTCAGGAAACAAGTCTTGTGGAACACAAAATATTGGTCCCACCAAACGTAAGAGGCGAACTAAAGGACTTGGTTAAGGAAGGAAAATACATAGTTACGGACACGGTGGCGGAGGTCGAAACGGATGAAGGGGTGGAGAAAATAGACATGATTCAAAAATGGCCCGTAAGACGTCCAAGACCCTACAACGAAAAGCTTGCTCCGGAAATCCCCCTCATATCCGGTCAAAGAGTCATAGATTCATTTTTCCCCGTAGCAAAGGGTGGAACGGCAGCTATTCCTGGGGGGTTCGGGACGGGTAAGTGCGTAACTGGAGATACCTACGTCTTACTATCAGACGGATCGAAAGAACCCATAGAAAAAATCTACGAAGAGAACAAGGACAAAGGAGAGAGAACTGTAAAGGAAAACGAAGAATGGACCGAGCTTGACGAGCCAATCGAAGTTCTATCTATGGAAAACGGAGAACTGACGGAGAAAGAAGCCTCCCATGTTTACAAAGGGAAGACGGATACTACGTTGATTATCAAAACCAAATCCGGTCGGAGAGTAGAGCTAACACCAGTCCATAAACTTTTCGTACTAACCCCTCAGATGGAAATAACTCAAAAACATGCTAAGGACATAAGAGAGGGAGATAACCTCTTAATTCCCAGAAATATTCCAATTAAGGGGAAAAAGGAAAGGATAAAAGCGGAGGAATTGCTCCCTGAAAAAAGAATATGCGGAGAGGCCAGAGAAAAAGTCAGATCTACCTTGAAGGACCTCGAAAAGGATTACGGCAGGCGGAAAGAACTTTCAGAAGAGCTCGGAATAGAGGAGCACCTTCTAACGGAATACTTGCTAGGTAGAAAACGTCCAAAAGTAAAGATCGCTTCAAAAATATTCAAGCTAGGGGGAACGGAACACGAAATAAAACACGTTAAGGATGAAACCCACTCCAAGCAAATAAAAGTCCCCCGGGAAATGGACGAAAGATTCGCCGAGCTTCTGGGCTTAATTCTGGGGGATGGAATTCTCAAACCTCGTAGCGTCCATTTCTATAACGACGACGAGAAACTTCTCTCAAGAGTCGAGAATCACATAAAAGACCTTTTCGAAATCGAACCCGAGAGGGAACATGCAAGAAAGGTGAAATCGATAAAAGCCAACAGTGGAAGCCTTAGGGATTTACTAAAATCTCTCGGCTTCCCGGAGAGAGAAAAATCTAGAAATTGCCATATCCCGAAAAAGATTCTAAAAAGTAGAGAGGAGGTTCTATCCTCCTTCATCAGGGGCTACTACCTCGCTGACGGTTATTTCAGCAAATACGAGGTGAAAATTAGCACCTCCAGCGAGGATATGGCCCAAGACCTTGCCTACGCATTAACCAGAATCGGAGTTACACCTAGACTGAGTTCAAATAAGACGAGCTCTTCCAGAAGTTACAGGGTAAGAATCTCTGGAGAAGAACTCGAGAAATTCCTCGAAAAAACCAAAACCGACCACGAAAAATACGAACGCATTAAGAGTTATCTAGAGAAATCAGAAAGTCGCTTCAGAGGAGTCGATTCGGTCAAAGTAGATCCGGAACTCGTCACTGAAAAATTCGAGAACAGTGGACTTACTCTAGAGGATTTCAAGACCGAAGGAATCAGAATCTCAAACTATACTACCCAAAATGAGAGAATGAGCACACCTATATTCCGCAAGTTTTCCGGACTCGTCGAAGACGAAAACCTACAGAGGATGGCCACGAATCATCTAAGCCACTTCCTAGCCGATCCGGTCGAATCGATTCAATTAAAGGAGGAGGAAAAAGAGGTTTACGACCTCACTGTCCCAAAAACTCACAACTTCGTGGGAGGAAACGCCCCCATGATATTACACAACACGGTTATGTTACATCAAATGGCAAAATGGTCCGACACACAGATAGTGGTCTACGTAGGTTGTGGAGAAAGAGGAAACGAAATGACGGACGTTCTCCTTCACTTTCCGGAGCTGGAGGATCCGAGAACCGGCAAACCCCTGATGGACAGAACCTCTCTTATAGCAAACACTTCCAACATGCCCGTTGCCGCGAGAGAAGCCAGCATATACACCGGAATTACAATTGCCGAGTACTTCAGAGATATGGGTTACGATGTTGCCCTTATGGCGGACTCCACATCCCGTTGGGCCGAGGCTCTCAGAGAGATATCGGGAAGACTAGAAGAGATGCCAAGCGAAGAAGGCTATCCTGCCTACCTCGCCTCAAGACTGGCAGAGTTCTACGAAAGATCTGGGAGAGTAAGAACAAAGGGAAGCGAAGACCAAAAGGGATCGGTCACCGTAATGGGTGCAGTTTCGCCTCCTGGAGGGGACTTCTCGGAGCCCGTAACCCAAGACACTCTAAGAATCATAAAAACCTTTTGGGCCCTTGACTCAGATCTAGCAGATCAAAGGCACTTCCCTGCAATAAACTGGCTCGACAGCTACTCCGGTTACATAGATAACATAGAGGAATGGTGGGAGAAGGAAGTAGGGAAAAACTGGAGAGAGTACAGAGACAAGGCCCTCTCCATTCTTCAGGAGGAGGACGAGTTAAGAGAAATAGTTCAGCTTGTGGGGCCCGATGCACTGCCCGACAGGGACAGAGCCGTCCTGGAGGCAGCGCGAGTGATAAGGGAGGACTTCCTACAGCAGAACGCTCTTCACGAGATCGACACCTACTGCTCCTTGAAAAAACAGCTGGAGATGTTTGGAATCGTGCTGAAGTACTACGATAGCGTGATAGACGCGGTAAAGGAGGGAGCCTCAGTACAGAAGGCAACAAATATTCCGGTCAGACAGGACATAGCTAGAATGAAGATTTTGCCTGAGGAAGATTTCAGGGAGAAGGCGGAAAATATTGAAGGCCAGATAGATTCCCAGATAGAAGATGTCCTAGAGGGTGAGAAATGATGGTAGAGGGACAAGGCAAGAGGGAATACAGAACCGTAAGTGAAATCTCTGGACCCCTTATGGTAGTGGAAGGAGTCCAAGGTGTTGGATACGATGAAATTGTCGAAATAGTCACGCCACGAGGGGAAAAAAAGCGAGGCCAAGTTCTCGAAGTCGAAAGGGACCGAGCGGTAGTTCAGGTCTTCGAAGGTACAAGCGGTCTCGATGCATCTCAGACGAGAGTTAGATTCACCGGATCCACTATGCACTTCCCACTATCCACGGATCTGCTAGGGAGGACTTTCAGCGGCGGAGGGGATCCCATAGACGGTGGACCCAAAATAATCCCAGATGAAAAGAGAGACATCAATGGAGCTCCAATCAATCCCTCAGCCAGAGACTATCCAACCGACTTCATACAGACCGGAATATCCGCAATAGACGGAATGAACACCCTAGTGCGTGGACAAAAGCTTCCCATATTCTCGGTTTCCGGACTTCCCCACAATGAGCTAGCGGCCCAAATAGCGAGGCAGGCTAGAACAAGAGGGGAAGAGGAAGAGTTCGTAGTAGTTTTCTGCGCTATGGGTATAACCAACGAAGAGGCGTCCTTTTTCAGAAAGAACTTCGAGAAAACAGGAGCATTCGAAAGGGTAACAATGTTTCTCAATTTGGCCGACGATCCGGCCGTGGAGAGAATTCTCACCCCTCGAATAGCTCTAACAACTGCCGAATACTTCGCATTCGAACACGGCATGCACGTATTGGTAATTCTTACGGATATGACCAACTACGGCGAAGCTCTCAGAGAGATATCCGCTGCCCGAGAGGAGGTTCCGAGCAGAAGAGGATACCCTGGATACCTCTACACGGATCTGGCTTCGATATATGAGAGGGCAGGGAGAATTCAGGGAGAAGAAGGATCCATAACCCAGATGCCCATTCTGACGATGCCAAGTGACGATATAACCCACCCAATTCCGGATCTGACGGGCTATATCACGGAGGGCCAGCTCGTAATGGAACGGGAACTTCATAGGAAGGGCATTTACCCACCATTAAATGTGCTTCCCTCGCTCTCCAGATTGATGAAGGATGGCATCGGCGAGGGTCAAACCAGAGAAGATCATGACGGAGTTTCAAATCAACTTTACTCCGCCTATGCGGAGGGACGAGACTTGAGGTCGTTAGTTGAGGTCGTGGGAGAGGAGGCGCTCTCGGACAGAGACAGGAGATATCTCAACTTTGCCGGCAAGTTCGAAGAGGAATTCGTTAACCAAGGGGAGGATGAAAACCGTAGCCTCGAAAGAACGCTGGAGTTGGGTTGGGAACTATTGTCGGAACTACCCGAGGGAGAGCTCAAACGCATAGACCCGGAATATATCGAAAAATACCATCCCTCACACAACGGGGAGGGATCCAAATAAATGGTATCCAGCTCACAAAACGTCCAGCCAACCAGAGGAGAACTTCTTAGGCTCAAAAAACGGATAGCCCTCGCGGAAAGAGGTCATGAACTTTTAGAGGAAAAAAGAGATGCACTTGTCACAGAATTTTTTGATTCCATTGATCTTCTTAGAGAAAGAAAGGAGAAAACGGAAAAAATGCTAAAAAGCGCATTAGATGAAATAACCGAAGCTCAAATTGTTATGGGAACTATTGAAACCGAAAGAGCAGCGGACTCTACAACCCATGAAACCGAAGTTGATGTGGGGTCCAGAAATATAATGGGGGTAGAGGTACCGGTAATAGAAAGCCAAGCCGTGAAAAAAGATCTGATTGATAGAGGATACAGCATTCAACAAACCTCTTCCAAATTGGATGAAGCCGCAGAGAAATTCGAAGAGGCCCTTGAATCCATTCTAGAACTAGCGGAAACGGAGGAAACGGTGAAAAAAATGGCAGGCGAAATAGAAAAAACGAAACGAAGGGTCAACTCACTCGAACACGTACTCATCCCTCGATTAAAGGAAAACGAGGAGTACATAGAGATGAGACTTGAAGAACAGGACAGAGAAAATTACTTCCGGCTAAAAAGAGTCAAAGAAAGAATGAGATAGCATACTTCAAGTTTTTAGTTACGGACCAAACTTGACTTATTTTCCATCAATTCTCCCCCCACCACAGTGCCAACGACTTCCAGCTCCTTATTTAAAATCGCCATGTCTGCCCGG
>JBKHIS010000051.1:0-8139 GCA_046538535.1 Hadesarchaea archaeon
CATTATTTCTCTCCCCCTTCGACGTATTCGTTCAAATCCACCGATACTATGTGTGAAATGTTTTGATCGTCCATGTTGACTCCGAAAAGTTTGTCGGCCTCGGACATCATTGAGTCTTGGAACGTGATTACTACTATTTGGGATTCCTCCGAGAATTTCTTTACCATCTTGGCGACGCTTTTCTGGTTTTCAGGATCGAGGTGAGCGTCTATTTCGTCAAGAACGTAAAGAGCCGTTGGTTTGGTTCGTTGGATTGCAAATATGAACGCGAGACCGGTTAGGGCCTTTTCGCCGCCTGACAGGGATGCTGCATTCTCCAATTTCTTTCCTTCGGGCTTGGCTTCGATTTCCAAACCTCCATCAAGAGGTCTTTCCGGATTTTCGAGAATCAATCTTCCAACTCCACCCGGTGAAAGCTCGCTGAATATCTCGCTGAAGTTCTCTGATACCTCCTCGAAGGTGTCCATGAACACGTCGCGTTTTTCCTCGTCTATTTCCTCGATAAGATTTGTCAAGGTCCTTTTCTCTTCAGCCAGCTGATTGTAGTGCTCCATCTGGTCCTCGTATCTTTCTTTGACCTCCTGATATCTTTCGAGCGAGGTTTCGTTTATCGGCTTCATGCTGTTGCATCTTCTTTCCAGCTTTTTTACGTCTTTTTTGAGTTCCTCTCTATCCACTTCTGAGGGGTCCAGGGTTTCCACGTCGTAGTAATTTCTCAAATCCTCCTTTGCCTGTTTCAGCTCGGTTCGAGCCGATGCTCTCTCTGCGTTTAAATCTCCCCTTTTATCTCTTAGATCCTGGATTTGGCTTTCCATTTTCCCTCTTTCAGCTTTTAGATCTTTCATCCTTCTTTCTAGGGATTCTATTTCGCTCCTGGCATCTTCAATCTTTCCATTAATCTCTTCGGCGTTTCGCTCTGCTTCCTCCAATTCTTCCTTGCTTTCCTTAATCCTGTTCTTTAGATCATTTAGCCTGTTTTCGGTCTCTTCCTTACGCGCCTTTGCTTTCGTAAGCTCGGATTTCAGTTGATCGAATTCGTTTCCTGCTTTCTCTATCTCCTCCGTCTCCTCCGCCAACGCCCTGAAGTCCTTTTTCGATTTGAGGGCCTTCTTGAATTCCTCGCTCAGTTCGGATATAACGGCATCCAGTTCGGAAAGGAGATTGCTTATTTCGTCAATTAATTTAATTATTTTCTCTGGATTCTCCGTCTGGATCGCCGAGTCGATCCTTTCTTGAAACTTTTTCTGGAGTTTCTCGAATCTTTCGGTGGATCTCTCTATTTTTTTGAGGGGTGAGCTTTCGTCGGTTTTCTCGGCTAAATCCTTAGCTTTTCCCTGTAATCTTTTCGTCTCACTTTTAGCCGATTCATAGTCTCTTTTGACCGATTTCAGCCTTTCTTCAAGGGTTTCAATTCTTGAACTAACTTTGTCCACCCGCTTCAGGTCCTCGGATTCCCTCATTTCCTCTATGGTGTCTTGTTTCTGGTTCCTTTTCTCTCGGAGTTCATTCCTCTTTTTCTCTATCTCCCCAATCTTTTCCTCCAACTCATCGATGCTGGCGTCCTTTTCCTCCATTTTTGATTTGATTCTATTGAGCTTATCCTCGAGAGAATCCACCCGCATCTTCGTGAGCGTACCTTCCTTCTTTTTCAGCTTCTCCTGTAACTCTTGGAATTTTAAGTATCTTTCTCTGTCCTCCTTTAGTTGCTTTTTCTTGGATTCCAGCTCTTCTATCCTTCCTTCTTGGCTCTGGAGATTGGTTTCGACCTTTTCCAGTTCGGAAAGGGATTTTGCTTTCTTTTCTTCGTATTCCGCTATCCCTGCCAAATCATCTATTATATTCCTTCTTTCCATGGGACTGATCTTGATGAACTTGTCCACGTCCCCCTGCATTACGAAGTTGTGGCCCTCTTTTCCGATTATTTTCCCTGAAAGAACTTCTCTAATTTCCTGTCTCGTGGTTCTGCTTCCATTTAGTCTGTAAGTGCTTTTTCCGTCTCTCTTGACCTTTCTAGAGATGTTGACCTTTTCAGAGTCTATTGAAAGGCTGTTATCGTCGTTTACAATAGTTAGTTTTACTCTAGCGTATGGAGCTGCCCTTTTTCCTTTTTCCCCCTCGCTGCCGTGGTATATTAGGTCGGCGAAGCTGCTCGCCCTTAAAGTCTTGGAACTCCTCTGTCCAAGCACGAAGGAAAGAGCATCAACTACGTTGCTTTTTCCGTTGCCGTTGGGCCCCACTATGGCCGTAAGTCCCGACGAAAGCGGAATAGTTTCTTTTTTATGGCCAAAGGACTTGAAGCCCCGCATTTCCAGCTTGCTTATGTGTACCAAACTTATCCTGTCCTATGCTTCAGCCCCGGCCAGCCTCGAACTTTATATGCTTTTTTCTCGGTAATAAAATTATTTCCATCCACGAGTATCTCGAACTTTTCTTGCAGCCGGTCAATGCTTTTGCAAATCTAAATAAATGGGGGGACAATAGGATAATTTGGTGGTAGAATTGATGGATTTCCCGCTCGGAAAACTGCCAGGGGTCGAGAAGATTTACCAGCTCTTTTCGGGCTACTACGAGAATCGGCTAAAGACCGAGGTTGAGAATGGCAGCCGCCTACCAAAGCATATAGGAATAATTCTGGATGGAAACAGGAGGTTTGCTTCGGAAAGAGGCCTTTCGAGGTGGAATGCCCATAAACTCGGAGCAGAGAAACTGCGGGAAGTTTTAAACTGGACGAGGGATCTGGGAATCAGACACGTGACAGTCTATGCTTTTTCAAAGGAAAACCTAAGTCGGGATCCAGAAGAAGTGGAGGAGCTAATGGAGCTTTTCGAGGAGAAGTTCAAGGAAGTTCTCGATACGCCGGAGATCGAGAAGAACGAGGTTAGAGTCAGAGGGATTGGGGATCTGTCATTGCTTCCTGGATCCGTTAGGAAAGCTATTGAAAGAGCGGAGGAAAGGACTTCGAACTTCGATAGGTATTCCTTGAACATAGCGGTGGGATACACCGGTCGTTCCGAGCTTGCGGAGGCAGTTCAAAAAATATGTCGAGGCGTGGAGGAGGGGGAGATTGACCCGGGCGAAGTGGACGAGAAAATGATAGGTGAAAACTTGTATACCTCCGATCTCCCCGACCCAGATTTGATAATAAGGACCAGTGGAGAGGAAAGATTGAGCGGATTTCTTCTATGGCAATCGGCATATAGCGAACTTTACTTCTGTGAGGCTAACTGGCCGAACTTCGATAAAATAAACTTTTTACGTGCTATACGTAACTATCAAGGCAGAGAAAGGCGATTTGGAGAGTGAGAATCGTGCCTGGGATTGCAGTGATTGGAGGTTCAGGAGTTTATTCGATCGATGAGATGGAGGTGGTTCGAAAGGAGGTGGTGGACACCCCTTATGGTAAGTCCCCTGAAATATTGATAGGAAATGTCGGTGATGTAGAGGCAGCCTTTATGCCTAGACACGGCAAATCACATGGCATCCCCCCTCACAAAATTAATTATAGGGCCAACCTTTGGTCCCTAAAAGAGCTTGGAGTGGAGAGAATATTAGCGACGACGGCGGTCGGTTCTCTAAATCCTTCTATAGAGCCCGGTACTTTTGTTGTAATAGATCAGTTCCTCGACTTTACCAAGGACAGACCCAGAACCTTCTACGAAGAAAATGACAGTGAGGTTGTTCACATCGACATGACGGAGCCTTACTGCCCGGAATTAAGAAGAGTTTTGATGGATTCAGCGAATGGTTTGGCTTTGGATTTGGTGGATGGAGGGACCTACGTTTGCACTGAAGGTCCACGGTTTGAGACAAAGGCGGAAATTGAGATGTTTTCCGAACTAGGTGCTGATGTGGTGGGTATGACTAACGTGCCGGAGTCGGTTCTGGCTAGGGAGTTGGAGATTTGTTACTCGACTATATCCATTGTGACGAATTACGCGGCGGGCATCTCTGAGAGCAAGCTCACCCACGATGAAGTGGCTGAAATAATGGAAGAGAATATAGAAATAGTTAAGGATCTAATCCTTCGGGCGTTGCCTCAAATCCCGAAGGAGAGAGCTTGTGGATGCGGAAGTGCTCTTGATGGAGCGAAGGTGAGTACCTAATATCCTTCTTCGTACATTTCGGCGTAGGCGTCTGTGTCTATCTCGAATTCCGTCTGCTCTATCTTCGTCTTCTTTTCTTCCTCTACAACGGCCACGTCTGCGTTTTTCCTGTTTTTCTTTTCCTTGCCGAACCTGTAGTCCTTTTCCCGGAAAAGTTTTTTTGTGTGTCCGCAGTTTGGGCACTCGAGGGTCATTTCATCGTCTGATTTTTTTGGCATGAGCATCTTTCCGCAGTCTGAACAGAATTCCATAATAAAACCCCCTCTTAATTTTTGTTCACTTTTGATTAGGTGTAAGAAAATGTATTTAAATTATTGGGTGGGATGTTTATAAACTGTCGTTACCGTTGTCTTTGATATTGTATACGCTAATTGATATTGAGAGCATTTAAGTGTCGGTGGAGAATTCTATTTAGTAAGGAAGTAATAATTAAATCTGACGGTTGGAAAAGATGTATTTGATATTTGGCTGTGGGGACTTGGGGTTTTCGCTATCTAGAAAGCTGATGGAAAACGATGAGGATATTCGGGTAGTTGACCAAAGCGAGGAAAAGATCCGGCAACTCAATCGTATGGATATCGATGCTCATCGAGGGGATTTCACGAATCCGGAGGATCTTAAGGAAATTGGTCTTGAGGAGGCGGAGGTCATTTTGATCTTAGTTTCCGATTCAAGGACGGTTGAGAGAGCTTTGGGGGCGATAAACCAGCTCAAGCTCGAGATGGAAATTGACCCGATTGTAGTCGCGAGGGCGTCGGACTCCATACTCAAGTCCGAGATAGAGAATTTGGGGGCGGATGAGGTTCTAGTTACTTCTGAGCTTTTCGCTGAATCGACCTTTGAGAAGTTCCACGAGTTTAGAGAGAGAATCAAGGAAAAACAGCTCAGAAGCGTTCTCGAGGAGTTGGAGGGCAAGCTAGCGATAGTTCTACAGGACAATCCGGACCCGGATAGCATAGCTTCCTCTCTTGCTCTACAAAATTACGTGCAGTCCTTTGATGTGGAATCTGATCTTATTTACGGTGGTAGAATTGGGCATCAGCAGAATCGAGCTTTGGTAAATACTCTTAACGCTGGGATGATAAGGGCTGAGGATGTTGATATGCATGATTACGAAGCTCATGCTTTGGTTGATGTTGCCACTTACGGTAATTGTTCTTTGCCTGAGGATATTGTTCCCACTATTATAATAGATCATCACTCAGCGATTTCAGATAAGTTGGAGGCTAAATACGAGGACATAATTCAGGTCGGAGCCACTGCTACCATTATGAGCAATTATTTGAAGTACTCGGATATAGAGATTGGCGAATCACTAGCCACTGCGCTGACGTTTGCCATACTGACTGACACTTTGAACTTTACGAGGGGAGCCACCCATCTCGATTTTAAGACTTTAGAATACCTTTTACCTCATATCGACAACGAGCTGCTGAGAACATTTCAATCTCCACCGCTTTCCGCCGATACTCTTGATGTGATTAGGAAGGCGATAAGGAGTAGCAGGGTTAAGAGTGGTTATCTTATTTCTAACGTTGGGGAGGTAAAGGACAGGGATGCCCTGGCTCAGGCGGCAGATTATCTTTTAAGGAGGGAGGGAACGCTTACGACTTTAGTTTATGGCATAGAAACCGATGCAGTTTATATCTCAGGGAGGACGACGGACGTGAGGTTGCATATAGGTAAGCTGATGAAGGAGCTTTACGCCGAAATGGGCTCCGCTGGGGGTCATCCCACTTCGGGAGGGGGCAGAATACCTCTTGATTACTTTGAGGAAAGCATAGATAACAAAAAGGCCCTTAGAGGGGAGATGGATAGGGCTATAGGAAGGAAGTTTTGGAAGAGCGTGGGGGCGCTTAAATCGGAGAGATAATCAGTTCGTTTTGACACAATTACTTTTTAACCTTTATACATTGATAAGAAGTTGAGGAGATGTTCTCATGTTTGGCAGAGGGAATTTGAATCCGAGCAAGGTTAAGAAGATGATGAAGCAGATGGGTGTAGAGATGGAGGAGCTTGACAATGTCGAGGAGGTCGTTGTGAAACTTTCGGATAAGGAGCTGGTTTTTTCCTCCCCCCAGGTTCAGGTTACCGAGGCCGGCGGCCAGAAGACTTATCAGGTAATCGGCGAGCCAGAGGAACGAGAATTGGAAGTGGAGGTAGAGAACGATGATATCGAGATGGTTATGGAGCAGGCTAACGTAAGCGAGGAAGAGGCAATCCAAGCTTTAGAAGAAACTAAGGGAAATATAGCGCAGGCTGTAGTTAACCTTACGGAGTCTTAAAACGCTCAGACGCAATTCCTCTTCACATTTTCGATGGAAAGAAGCGATTTATCTTCTTTAGCCGAGAGGATGCCATCCAAATTATAGATTGGGGGGGGATGATGAATCAGTTTTTACTTCTATTGGTCTTTTTCGGTAAGAGGTTAAAAGATCGAGGATGTTCTTTGGGTGATGATTGTTCGGAAGACGATCAAGTGCAATATTACGGACTTGACTTAGAGGAAGGGAAAGGCTCTGGAAGGGGAATACGAGAATCTTCAGAAATATCTCGCGGTGTCGGTGGCATCGCATAGGGACCGGCCGAAGTTTCGGGTAAGTAGGTTAGAGGAGTTCGGAGACACTATAACTGGTTGCGGAAACGGCTAGGAGAAAAGAAGTTGAAGGAAGAAATTGAGAGACTGTCGGATAAAGAGTCTCGAAAGGTAGATCAGAAGGTCCACGAAATAGCTAAAGAGCTCGCAGAGGGGGGCAGATGAGCACGGCGAGTTGATAGTCGTTGGAGATTTGAAAGGGCTGCGGGAAAACGGCGAGGATAAGGGTAGGATGATGAACTGGATAATTAGCAACTTTCCATACCACAAGTTCGTTAAGTATTGGGATATTAGGCTAATGAGAGAGGCATCGAAGTGGTTAAGATGAACGAACACTATACGAGCAAAAAGTGCAGTAGATTAGGTGCTGAAGGGAAGAGGGTGAATCAGGGTTTGTTTAAGTGTTCTCTATGTGGTTACGAAATCAATGTTGATTTTAACGGCGCAAAGAATATTTTTGACCGAACAAAGATGGCGTTGGGTAACATTCCCACTCCCCTGGGCCTTGTGTGGGCCGGCCCAAAACCCTTCCGGAAGGGTTTCTACCTCTGCAACACAAGTGGAGAGACCGAGAAGGGAAGCCTCTTCCTAACGAGCAAGGTGAGTTAGGTGGAGGCAGTTTACAAGGGTGATTCGGCCGAGGTCGCTAAAGCCTTGTTAGGTCAGGAGTTGGTTCATACCAAAGATTCCGTCACTGTCTCGGGAAGAATAGTAGAAACCGAAGCCTATTACGGAGTAGATGATCCGGCGTCGAGGGCCGGCGAGAAGAGAAATAAGATAAACGAGAGGATGTGGGATGCCCCTGGTACGAGTCTTGTTTACATGGTCCACGCGAACTGGCTTTTCAATGTCGTTACCGAAAAGTGTGGAGTTCCCGGAGCGGTTTTGATTCGTGCTTTGGAACCCGTTAGAGGTATAAAAATAATGGAGAAGAGGAGAGGGAGAAAAAGCCTGGTCGATCTGACATCAGGTCCGGGCAAGCTAACTGAAGCGCTGGGGATTTCCAGTGACCAGCATGGTGTCGATCTGGTGAAATCGGAGGAACTGTTTATAAGGGAGACGAGTGTTCCGCAGAAGAGAAAGATCGGAACCTCCAAAAGGATCGGAGTCACTGAGGACCTGGAGAGAGAGTTGAGATTTTACATAGAAGGAAATCCTCATGTTTCTCGATGATTCCTTGGAACCTATTTCAGGATCTTTCTAGCCCAAGGTTTGATGTCGCTTCCTATTCTGTTCTGATTAGTGGGTTTGGTGTTGTTTCTGATGTAATCCGGAAGTAGTCTGAAAAACCTCCTGTCGCCGTACCTCTCGTCTCCCAAGACGAAAATTCCTCGGTCGTCTTCCGACCTGAGCATCCTTCCAAGTGCCTGTGAGGCTCTTCTCAGTGCAGGAACTATGTAGCCGTAGTAGACGCCCTTGCTCTCCCCGTAAGATTTTTTG
>JBKHIS010000002.1:0-40041 GCA_046538535.1 Hadesarchaea archaeon
AAGCTTTTTTAGCGATAATGAAGTTTAATTATTGAAATGAATATATATTTAGAAGGTGAAAATATGAGAAAAGGTAGGGGTTCAGGCCAAGGTTCTGGTCAGGGATCTGGTAGAGGTTCAGGCCAAGGTGTCACTAAATGCGTTTGTCCGAACTGTGGTCACGAAGCTCCTCATCAGAGAGGTACGCCCTGCACCACCATGAATTGTCCAGACTGTGGGACCACTATGATTGGAAAGCGTTGAACGGTGTAGATTTTTAAGTAATATTTCAGTTGACCTTGACAGCTCATAATTTTTAGACAATTAAAAGTAATACTCTTTTAGCTTACATGAGGTTGATTTATGAGAAGCATAGTAGTATCGGGATACAAAAATAGTGGGAAGACCGCTATTGTTGATGGCATTGTAGAGAATCTTAGTAAAAAAGGATATCGAGTGGGAACTATTAAGCATGTTCCGCACAGTCCTCTGAGCTTTGGAGATGGAGAAGCTGATACGAAACGTCATTTAGAGGCCGGGAGCGAGAAAACCGTGGCTCTTGGATCCTCGAAAGTCTTCACGCTGGAGAAGCGTGAAGCCGACCTTGAAGATATTTTTCGAGAGATGAGGGATCTTGATTTTGTCATTGGAGAGGGTTTTAAGAACTCTGAGAATGTTCCCAGAATCATCGTTGCCGAAAACGACTCCAATGCTGAAGAACTGGAAGATAAATTTACTGTGGGCTTTGTAGGGGCAGGAGTGGAGAAGAAACCGCGCTTTGAAAAGGATGCTCTCTCGGATATCGCTGATTTGGTGGAGGAGAAAGCTGTCATGCCTCCTGCCGGAATGGATTGTGGTGAGTGCGGTTACGATTCCTGTCGGGATTATGTTTTATCTGCAATTTCGGGAGAAGCTCCTAAAGAAGGGTGCATAGCGTTGAGCGACAAAGTAAAACTATTAGTTGATGGTAAGAGGGTTCCGCTCAAACCTTTCATTCAGGATTTAGTGGAAAGAACTGTTACTGGTATGATCACTCCTTTGAAAGAGACTGAAGGAAAAGAGATAGAGATTAAAATAGAAAGAGATGAAGATTGAGCATTGGAATTAGTTGAAAAAAATTGGATTGATTTTAATTCCATATAAATTAGGTAAAAAGTCTTCTAAGAAAATAAATAGATGTGGAAATGAGATATCAGCGTTCAAAACGCATAATTTTGGTTTTTATCCAAGAACAATAATTGGGTTTTTAGGATTGTTCTTCTTTTTCCACTTCACAATTGTACTGCCTTCTTCCGCTCCTATATCGTCCCCAATGAGATGACACTTTACCATCAGTAGGAAGAAAATATTCGCATCGGTTTCGCTGAAAGCCTCGTAGTTGGCTTGACCTTTGCTTATGACTAGGTCTGCGTTACGCAGTCTTTCTTTCAATTCTTCTGATACGTTGTTGAGGTCTTCCACCTCCTCAATTTCGGCGATTTTATCTATGCCAACGAATTTTGCGTCTTCGATCATGGCATCGTTGAGAATTGCCGATGATTTGACAAAGAACCGGACATCTTTACCACCGCGCGTCTCCAGAAAAATACGGTCGAAGACTATCTCTCCGGTGTTATCGGAAAGGTATATTATGTCTTCAGCTTTTTCCAGTTCCTCTTTAAATTGATCGAAATGATCTATTGCAAAGTCCTTCTCTAATGTTTCTTCGATAACGTCTTCTACCACGAAGTCTCTGTCCGGACTGAAATCTATCACATTGCCAGCTATGGATAGTTTTGTTGCAGTTAGCAAGGGGTCGTCGGAGTTGGAGACCTTTTGTTTCATCTCTGGATACATCTCAATGGCTCTTTCGTTAAACTTGTCTTTCAGTTCTTTGTAAGGGTCTTTAACTCCAGTGACTTTCCCAACTGTTCTTACAGCCTTATGCGATATTGTTAGGGAAGTTCCGTTCCATTCTATCTTGCTTAGCTTTGAGGCAACTTCTTTTAGAGCTTCCTCTTGTTTCTTCTCGTCATCCGTTTCCATTCTACTTGCTTCTAGGGCTGCCTCATAGCGCATGGAACACAGTCTAGATAAACTTTCATAATTTTTTACCTCTATTTTCTTTTAAGAAGGAATATTGGCATGTCTCATCTCTGTTATCTCATCTTCCCGATTGCATCCTCGGCAGCATTGGGAAGTTGATAGGCGACCGGTGATGCGGTGAGAGCTGGGTGTGTGCCCATTTGAAGCGTGGCAATGTCGTTAGCGGTCATTCTTGATTGGATGCAAGCACCGACCACGTTGATTAGTTCTCCGGAGCTGAATCCTCCCATTACCTGCCCACCAATGAGAACTTCGGTGTCTCGGTTAAATGTAAGTTTTACTTCGGTTTTTTTCATTCCAGGCATCCCTCCTGGATGTCTATTTGGTGCAGTGAATCTTCCGGAGACGACATTGTATCCTTTTTCTCTTGCTGCTCTTTCTGACAATCCTGCAACGGCAAAAGCCGTATCTCCAAACTTGGTGGAGTATATACCCACCTGACCTGGATTCTCTCTCCGCATGCCGAACAAGTTGGCCCCTGCCACTCTAGCCTCCATAGTTGCTATAGAAGCCAGCATGATTTGAGTGGGTTCCCCTGTGAAAAAAGACCTTTTCTCGGCACAGTCACCGCAGGCGAAGATATCGTTGTTGGTAGTTTTCAAGTGTCGATCCACGTGCACTGCTCCGTTGGCTCCAAGTTCAAGGTTAGCATTTTCAGCTAGTTCCACGTTTGGCCGGGATCCGACCGCCAAGATTACTGCGTCTGCATTTATTTCCTTTCCGTTCTCGAGTTCTACACCCTCGGCTTTTTCCCCACCTATTATCGATTCTACTCCATTTCCGGTCAAAAGCTCGACTCCTCTGTCGGATATTACCTTTTCAGATTTTTCACAAAACTCTGAATCAAATCCTCCAAGCATCAGGCAGTGGGGAAGCTTTTCCACAATCTTGACGTTAGTTTCCTTTCGTTTGCGGCACTCATCGCCCAGCTCCATTCCGATGAAACCTCCTCCAATTATTACTAAATCTTGGGCTTCATCGATTGCGTTCGAGATATTTCGAAGGTAAGGAACATTTTTCTTGACCGTGAAAACGTTTTCCTTTTCTATTCCTGGAATGGGGGGCTCGACGGGGGAGGAACCAGTTGCTAGGACCAGTTTATCGTATGTGATTTTCTCTTCTTCCTTGGTCGTGAGAGTTTTGTCTTCTTTGTTTACTTTTTCTACTTCGTCCACTAACAGATCGATATCGCCTTCTTTGAGTACATCGTCGGGAATTATATTATTTTGAGGCGATTCTACAGTTCCAAAAACATAAGGTATGCCACAAGGAATGGGAACTTGCTCTTCACCCCGGATAACTAGTACTTTCTTCTCCGGATAATGCCTACGACATGTTTTCGCTGCTGTTATCCCGGCAGCACTACCTCCTATTACAGCAACATCTGTTTCTCTCATCTTTTTTCACCTCCTTTCTATTTTCAGAATCGTTATACATGATTTCTATTACTAATGTCTTTCATTATGACCTGTATCTGCACTCTGAATGCTCCCCTGTATCTATATAATCTTTGAAATGATTCAACCATACGGGTTCGTTCGGAGATTTTTCTACGAACTCTACGAACTTCTCGAGTCTTTTTAGGGTTTTTTCATGGATGGGATGCTCCATTCTGCAAGCGTCTGTTTCTGCACGCTTTTTATCAACTCCGAACAGTTTGAGGAATTTTGAAAGAGTATTGTGCTTTGTTTTTACCCTTTTGGCTATTTTCCTACCCCTCTCAGTCAGGGAAAGACGCCCATACTTCTCATGGTCGACGAGCCCTTTTTCGCTCAAACGAGCCACCATTTCTGTAACGCTGGGGGCCTTGTGCCCCATGTGAGCTGCCACCCCAGAAACCGTAACCTCTTCATCTGTTGATAGTTCCTGTATGGACTTTAGATAATCCTCCTCGCCACTTGTTAGGTGCAGTTCCTCTTCTTTTTCACCTGAAAACTCCAGTTTTGACGATTTTACATTTTCTTCCTTACTGGCTTGAAACTCTTTATCTTGCTTGATCTGTTGTCGATGCATCAACTGATGAATATATATTCAATTTAATAAAAGGTTTTCTCTCAAAAGAGTGAGCCTTCATAGTGATTTGGATACGTATCCTGTGAGTGGACGTTGGAAATTTTAGTAGTTTTGTTCGGGAGCCATACGCTTATTAGCAAAAATTGAGTAATTCGCATGAATGTTGAAAGGAGACCTAGTTGAAAAAATTTCCAATTTGAAGGAAGAGAAAAACGCTGTTCTACTCGCACATAACTACCAGAGTAAAGAAATCCAACTTGCTGCGGATTATCTTGGGGGTTCCCTCTCCCTTGCTAGGCGTTCCAAAGAGCTTGATGCGGATCTCATAGTTTTTGCCGGAGTCGACTTTATGGCAGAGATGACCTCAATACTAAATCCGAAGAAGAAAGTTGTTATGACTGATTCGGATGCGACCTGTCCACTCGCAGAACACCTTCCTGTAGAGAAAGTCCGAGAGGCCAAAGAAAACCATCCTACTGCCGCGACTGTGCTTTATGTCAATACCTTTTCGGACGCGAAAGCTGAGGCAGATGTTATTTGTACGTCTTCTAATGCTTCCGAAATAGTAAGTAAGGTGGGGGAAGAAAAAGTTCTCTTCGGACCGGACAGAAATCTCTCCTCTCTCGTCCAGCGTGAGACTGATAAGGATGTAATTCCCATTCCTGAAGACGGATACTGTTACGTTCACAAGATGATTTTTCCCGAAGAAATTCAAAGATTGAAAGAAAGACAGGGATATACGGAAGTAATAGTGCATCCTGAGTGTGATCCTGAGATCCAAGAAGTTGCTGACTACGTTTGTAGCACGGGTGACATGATTCCTAAAGTAAGGGAATCTAGTGCTGATAGGTTTGTGGTCGGAACGGAAACAGGGATGGTTGAAAGATTACGAAGAGATTTTCCCGATAAAGAGTTTGTTCCAGCTCTCAGGGCTGCCGTTTGTGAAGATATGAAGAAGCACTCACTCGAGAAAGTGGTAAATTCACTCGAGGAAGAACAATATGTAGTTGAAGTTCCGGAGGATGTTGCTGTCGAGGCGAAAAGAGCAATAGAAAGAATGCTAGAGATGTCGGAGTGAAAGCTAGGTTACTGAAACTGTTGATGAGATATCGAAAGAAGTTTAAAAAAGTATTTGGTGTATGAGAAAACTGTGGTAATATGAAGACAATAGTCTGTGGAAAAGGCGGATGTGGAAAAAGTGCGATAACATCGCTCATAGCAAAAGAAATATCCAGACGTGGATTTAAGGTAGTAGTGGCGGACAACGACGAGTCCAACTTCGGTCTCCATACTTACCTTGGGTTGGATCTTCCTAAGGATCTTGTGAATTACTTTGGAGGGAGAGATGAGGTATTTGAAAAAATTGACGAAATCAAGCAGGCTCTAAGATTGCAAGACGTTTCGAGTGATTATATTTCCCAGAAAGGTGGAATTAGCCTATTGTCGATGGGAAAGATCAAAGAGTATGGAGAGGGATGCGCATGTCCCATTAATGCTCTTTCCTCTGAATTTTATAGCAATTTGAGACTTGAGGATGGTGAATTCTTGTTAGTGGATGCGGAGGCAGGAATAGAGCATTTTGGCAGAGGAGTCGAGGAAGGTTGCGATCTGATACTTATGGTCGTGGACCCGACACAGGAGTCTCTGAGACTCGCGAAAAAAGTGTTTAATTTTGGTGATGAAATAGGTCTGGAAGTGCTATTCGTCTTGAACAAAGTGAACGAGAGAGAGGAAGGGTTTCTCAAGAAATCGCTCCCTGAAAAGAGGATTATTAGTTCCATTCCGGAGGTCGAGGAGATTTCCGAGGCAAGTCTAGAGGGAAAAGAGCTTGATATGCGACAGAAAGGAATCAAGGAAATCGTAAATGTTCTCGCTGAATTTGAAGGAGAGAACTAAATTAAACCTAATATTTTACTCTAGATCCTCTTTAATCTCACCGTTAGGCAACATATTGTCAGGATGGGGCTCTCCTCGTTTCTCCATCTGGTATCGAACGCAACTCTCGTTATCTCCTTTACAATATTGCTTTATCCATTTTTTATCCAGTTTTCCCTTTTCGTAATATCTCTTCATAGGACATACGGAGTACCACTTACAGGTTTCGTCCATGATGATTAATTAATCAAGTTCTTCCGGATTTTTCAGTACTATTTTAGCTTTATTATCTATCTTTATTTATTGGTAAAGTTAATCCTTGAGGTTTAATAGTAAATCTGGTCCCCTGATTGACTACTAAACCTATTCGGAATCAGAGGCTAGATTTTTTTCTCTAATCCTTTTTTGATATGCTCGGCGATTATAATATTCGTGGTTGTATCTTTGACTCCTTCGATTTCTCTAATTTTAGTTATAATTTTATGTATGTCCCCAGTAACAATTGCCATAATGTCGTACGGCCCTGTGATAAAAGCTACACTTTCAACCTCTTCCATTTCCCCTAGTTCATTCATAACCCTTTCGACTACACCTTTTGCTTCAATTTCGATCAAAATCAAGGCTTCAGTCATTTTCTTTCATTATATTTCTCTAATTGATGTGATATAGAGTTTTTCCCGTAGAACTTTCGTTATTGGAGTCAGATTTTTTGCTTCATCAGGGGTAATATCCATCTCACCGTTCATTGTCTTCTACCTTTTTGAGCAGTGTTAATAGATGTTTTATTATTCCCCCCAACATCTCCATTGAACTTTACCTCATAGAGTTTTCACCAGATCTATTTCAATTTTTGTCTGTTATGCTTTCTTTGAAGTTCTTGAAATTTCTCCGATGTTCTACTCGCAGAGAAAGAATCATTCTAAGAATTAACGGATTTTTTAGGTTTATGGCTCCTTCGGGCTCCATGGGTGTCCTGATTGTCTGGATCAGAGAAAAAGGTATCCGGGAAGCGTGTTCATAATCATAACTAAGAACTATGGAAGTGACACCCTTTGAAATGAGAAATGGTCCACTTACCTTTCGCGACCTGAAAATATAAACTTGCGTCCCACGTTAAGCGTCTGCCAACCGTTTTTGAAACTTTTGAGCGGTTTCTTGGTGAAAAAGAAAGATAGGGGGTTTATGTGCAGAAATATAGGAATTTTTCCCGCTTTCATGCGTTTTCACCTCAAGGGATACCTTTTTATCTCTTCGGGAACATCTAAACGATTGAACTAACCGGTGTGGGTCCAGGTTTGGACTCGTACTGAATCCGAGGGTCCTCCCCCCGGCGCTTATCTTTCAGTTCGAGTCCCATCATAAAGCGAACAGAATTAATATCTGATGCAACAGGGCTTGAGAGGATAGTTGTCAAGCAAACAACTTTTCTGAAAAGTGAAGAAAAACGCAGTAAGATAACTAGCCATAATTTTTATCGATCGGTTAATTTACTGTTTTCCTTTTTCTTCCCCTTCTTCATATTTTCGACAACCGAAAAAGGAAACTGGAAAACGAACAAAATATTACCATAAGTAGAAAAGTTCGGCAACGTCCGCCTTTTCTCCGTTATAAGCTCCCTCCAAACGGTTTTTCGATCCGTCTCTCCCTCTTCAACTACAAAAGCCAGCCGATATATTGAATATAAACCAATCAAGAATGAGAAGAAAAAACAAACCCCATACCCAGGAAGTGCAAGGTCTGACCTCCAATGATCCTTGCAGGGTAGATAAATTTAGATTAACCGATAATTCGTATACATTCACTAAAGAATCCGAAATCAGGATTTTAAAAAACGTAAATATTAAAAAAATGAAAAAATGGAAAAGATCACTCTTCTATTATCAAATCACTTAAGCAATCGTCTTTCACGTTACTCCAACACGGCTGAAGAATTCACTCAAATTCCTTCATTATGCTAACAGCGGAGGAAGTTCCAAGTCTATTCGCGCCCGCCTTAATAAGAGCAGCGGCTTTTTCTCTCGTCCTGATTCCACCTGAAGCCTTAATTTTCATATCCTCACTGATCGTATCCTTTATCGTTTCGACATCTTCAACCTGGGTTTCATTTCCTAGACCCTTGCTGGTCTTAACGAAGTCAGCGCCAGCCTCCTCAACGATTTCGGAAGCCTTAACTATCTCATCCTTATCGAGCCAAGGTGTTTCTATTATTACGAATACATTTTCGTCATCCGTTACATCCACCACGGCCTCAATATCCTTTCTGACCTTGTCATAATCCTGTTCCTTGAAAGCACCTATATTCATTATGAACTCTACTTCCTTCGCTCCTACCTTCAAAGCATCCTCAGCCAGATGCATTTTCTCTCTTGTAGTATTGTGGCCGTTATACCAGCTGAAATCCCCGATAGGCGCTGCTAAATTGACGTCCGTATCGGATAACAATCCATCTGCAAGTGGGAACGTATCGGTAGGTATATTGAGTGCCTTAAAATTATACCTTCCAGCAATTTCACAGATCTCCTTTACGATGTCCTCGGTGTAATAGTCATAATCATTTCCGACGTTCCAAGTTATACTTCTTGCCATTTTCTTTTTACTTATTTCAGTCATATTATCTCTTTGACATTCCTAACCGACCGTTATTAACCTTATCCGATTTACGCCAGGCGAGAAAACTCTAAAAAGTTTTGTCCCAAACAGTATTGCAGAGCTGAAATTTATGGATAAAGATCTCTTACTTGGAATAGATATTGGAACTCAAAGCGCTAAAACTGTGCTTTTTGACACAAAAGGAAACATCGTCAGAGAAAAACAGAAGGAATACGAACTAGTTTGCCCGGAACCCGGCTGGGCCGAACAGGACCCTCAGAAATGGTGGAACGTGTCGGCCGAGAAAACAAGAGAAATTGTGGAAAGTCTTGACGATCCGGAAAAAATAAAGGCTGTAGGTGTCTGCGGGCAGATGCACGCTCCAGTACCAATCGATGAGTCAGGCAATTTGCTATATCGATCACCTTTACTGTGGTGCGATAAAAGAAACAAAAAACAGACTCGCGAAGCCGAAGAAAAGCTAGACGAAGAGAGAATAATGGAGATCACCGGTAATCCCATAACTCCGGCTTGGTCCGCAATGAAATTGCTATGGATGAAGGAAAACACTCGCGAAGCTTACGAAAAGGCCGAAAACTTCCTAATGCCCAAAGACTTCATAAACTTCAAACTCACGGGAAACGCCTACACGGACCCCTCCGACGCATCGGGAACCATACTTTACGATGTTAAAAATGAGGACTGGTCAAAGGAAGTAGCAGAAATGTTGGAAATCGACCTATCAAAATTCCCCGACATAGTGCCTTCGCACAAAAAAATGGGAGAGGTGTCCTCCGAAGCTTCAGAGAAAACGGGACTCGCAAAGGGAACGCCTGTTGTAACGGGAGGAGCCGATTTTATGTGCACACTCTTAGCGGGAGGAGTCGTATCCGAGGGGGATGCTGCTGATATCGCTGGAACGGCCTCTGAGGTAGCATTCTTCTCCAAGGAACCGCTGAAGAATGAGAATGTTATGAACGTAAGACACGTAACTGAAGAAGGCTGGGTTCCTTTTGGGATTCAAGAAGGCGGGCTTCTAAGATGGTTCAGAGATGAATTCGGAACTAAGGAGATGACGGAAGCAGACGAGAGAAATATATCGCCCTACGAAGTTATGATAGAAGAGGCTTCGGACGTAGAACCCGGTTCAAAAGGACTCATTATAACGCCATTCTTCCTGGGCCAGAGGCCTAATTATCCCGAAGCTACCGGTACAGTTCACGGATTGACTACTGCACACGGAAGGGCTCACTTCATCAGGGCCCTTATGGAGGGAATTACCTACTTCATGAAGGAAGTTTTAGACATAGCCGAGGAAAGTGGTCTAGAAGTTGAGTCTTTTGTAGGACTTGGGGGCGGGGCAAAAAACTATCTTTGGCGGAAAATCAAAGCAGACGTTTACAATAAGCCTATTTTGACCCTTGAATCCTACGAAGGCGGAGCCTTGGGTGCCGCCATGCTCGCGGGAGTGGGAATTGGAAAATTCGATAGTCCAAAATCGGCCGCCGACAAGATAGTATCAATTAAAGATAGAGAGGAACCGGATCCGGAAGCTCATAGAGAATATATGAAGTTCTACAGAAGATACAAGACAGTCAACAAGTACTCCAACAAGATAACAAAGGAAGTAGAAAGCCCCTAAATATTGACTACTACCGGTTTACGTAAATTCCCTAAATAAACCGGACCTTGACAAATAAAGTTTTTATTAAAGAGCCAAACAGAATAGACGAATTCCCCGAATGAAAGTACCATGGAAATTAAATTAAAGCGAGCAAACTTGTATTAAAGAAAAGGGGAAATAAAACAGAGGTAGGTGATAATTGATGGTACCCGAGAAAACTGAGAAGGCTGAAGAACCCAACGAATATGAGAACACGACTGAGCCAGAGGAACAAGCCCTGGCAGAGGGATTAGAGGAACCTCTAATAGATATGGAACAGTATCTTGCCAGCGGCGTACATATTGGCACAAGACAAAAAACTGGTGATATGGCCCCCTATGTATACAGAGTAAGATCTGACGGACTTTTTGTACTAGATGTGCGCCAAGCGGACGAAAGAATAGCCGCCGCAGCAAAGCTAATAGCAAGCTATGACCCCGAAGAGGTTTATATAGTCTCAGTAAGGCAATACGGTCAGAGGCCGGTTTCCAAATTCGGCAAAGCAACTGGAGTAAAGACAAATGCCGGAAGATTTATTCCTGGAACCCTTACGAATCCCTCTTACGAAGGATACGTTGAGCCGAAACTGATAATGATAACGGACCCCGTTGCCGACGAACAAGCACTGGCAGAAGCATCTAAAGTGGGAACACCCGTAATCGGGATTTGCGACACAGATAACAAAACGAAAAACATCGACTTAGTTATTCCCGCCAACAACAGAGGTAGAAAAGCCCTAGCCCTGATATACTGGCTATTAGCCGAACGAGTACTAAAAGAAAGAGGAGACCTTGATGAAGATGAAGAGTGGGGCGTTTCTCTAGAGGAATTTGAAACAAAATTTTCTGAGGAAGAATAATAAGTTTAGGCAGAAATATGTATAACTCCAAATTTTGGAGCGGCCCATAATGCAGGATCCATAGAAGAATTATGTCTATTTTTGGATCCAAAGAGAACTATTTGGGGCTTTATAAGCCTAAAATTCCACTTTTTTCCTCCTAACAGAGAAAAATATTCGACCCACTTAGCCAGCCGCAGGCAAAAGCGTAAAGCTTAAGCGAAGAAATAATACTGCGAAAGGAAGTGAACCAAATTAAGGAATTATTCATAGTGAAAATAGGAGGCAGCGTAATCACCAACAAGAATGATAAGTTCTCAGTAAATGAAACTAGGCTCAATGATCTAGTCAAAGAAATCTCTTCCATCGACAGCAGAATAATCCTTATACATGGCGGCGGATCGTTTGGACACCCACTGGCATCAGAATACGAAATCGAGAAAGGTTACAAACGAAAGGAACAACTCCTGGGTTTCTCAAAAACACATCAGGCAATGAAGGAGCTTAACTCCATATTTCTTGACGCTTTTATCGAAAAGGGAAGACCAGCAGTCAGTGTCCAAACCTCGGCTTGCACAAAAGTCAGTGAAGGAGAGATCGTATCGATGGAACTGAAAAACATATCCCAACTCCTGGAGCTAGGATTTCTACCAATACTTTACGGCGACTGCGTGCTAGATATGAAAAGGGGTATTGGAATACTTTCGGGAGATCAAATAGCTACCTTTCTAGCACAAAAGTTAAAGGCTGAAAAGCTTATCTTCGGCGTGGACACGAAAGGAGTCATGACAGGAGACCCTCAAAAAAAGAAAAATACAGAACTAATCCCAAAAATAACCCCGGAAACCTGGAAGAAAATGGAATCATTTGTTAAGGGCCAATCAGGACGAGACGTTACAGGAGGAATGAGAAACAAGGTTGAAGCTTGTATAGACCTTGCGAAAAACGTGGGCATAGAATCTGGGATAATAAACGCTAAAGAACCGGGTAACCTTAGAAAGGCCATACTAACAGATAAGAGGATCGGAACAAAAATAGCAAGGGAGTGATAGACATCGCAGATAAAACCTCCGAAAGGAAGCTGGACCATATCGAGATATGCCTTGAAGAAGACGTCGAATCCAGATTTAAATCCACTGGATTCGAAGATATAGATCTTATACATCAAGCTTCAGCTGAAGTAAATCTTTCAGACATAAATACAACCGCTCGGATTTTCGGAAAAGAAATAGAGGCACCAATACTGATATCTCCAATGACTGGAGGACATGAAAGGGGGAAGAAAATAAATCGAACTATGGCTAGAGCCGCGAGAGAACTAGGAATCGGAATGTGTGTAGGTAGCCAGAGAGCAGGGCTAGGGAACGAAAAATTAACTGACACCTATCAAGTCAGAGACATCGCCCCGGAAATACTACTTATGGGTAATCTGGGAATAGCACAGCTTAGCGATGGATATGGCTTGAAGAAGGCAAGAGAAGCAATAGAAATGATCGGAGCAGACGCCCTCGGAATCCACCTCAACAGCTTGCAGGAAGCCATTCAACCCGAAGGAGAGACGGATCTTAAAAAGGGATTGAAAGGATTCTCTAGAGTAGCCTCTGAGTTAGATAAACCCGTATACGTTAAGGAAACAGGTGCAGGTATCACCGGAAAAGTAGCTCGAAAATTTGAGGATGCGGGGTCCAGTGCCATAGATGTGAGCGGTGCCGGGGGAACTAGCTGGGCGGGAGTGGAACAGCTTAGATCCTCAGAAGGATCAACGCTCGGAGATGTTTTCTGGGACTGGGGAATACCAACATCTGTTTCAACAGCAGAAGTTGCAAAATCAGTTGACATTCCAGTCATAGCAAGCGGGGGAATAAGAACAGGAATAGATGCAGCAAAGGCTATAGCTCTTGGAGCCGACTTCGTGGGGGTTGCTCTACCACTTATTAGAGCCTCTGTTAAAGGAAAGAAAGCGGTAGTCCGCTGGTTGAAGGAATTCATTAGTGAGATAAAAACCGCAATGTTCCTAACAAAATCAAGCGATATAAAGGAACTTAAAAAAAGTCCTCTCTCGATAGCCGGAAATACAAAGGATCTATTCATCTCAAGAGGACTAAAGCCTAAAGATTATAGATGATGAGACATGTTAAAGATTGAAGAATCTGCAAATGTCACCGAACTGTTGCGGACGAAATGGTGAGTTATTTGGATGTGCTAAAATACTTAAAGCAAAAGAGAAAGGTGATTGACTCGGAAATCAACAATCTTATTCCCGAGCATCTCAAACCCGAAATTCTCACTGAGTCCAGTAGACATACGATTCTTGCTGGAGGAAAGAGACTAAGACCCGTGTTAACTCTAACCTCAGCCGAATCGGTCGGCGGGGATCCGGAAAAGGCTATTAAAACAGCCGCCGGGATAGAGCTCCTGCACACTTTCACTCTCGTTCACGACGATATTATGGATCAAGACCATTTCAGGCGGGGAGAAAAGACCGTTCATGAGATATGGGGAAAATCAATTGCAATTATCGCGGGAGACGCTCTATTTGCAAAGGTATTCGAGGCTCTTGCCGAGAACGCAAAGAATCAAGACATTTCCTCAAAAAAACTGGAAAGACTCCTGGAGATTGTCAGCAAAGCCAGTTTTGAAATATGCCAAGGACAAGCTATGGATCTCGAATTTGAGAGAAAGGACTTGGTCGAGGAAGAGGAGTATCTGGAGATGGTAGAGAAAAAAACAGGAGCCCTGATGGATGCCGCCACGAGATCAGGAGCGCTTCTGGGAGGAGCTACCGATAAGGAGGTTGACTCACTGGGTGAGTACGGGAGGCTACTGGGCATCGCGTTTCAGATCCACGACGATTACTTAGGGACAAAGGGTGATGAGAATAAAGTTGGAAAACCCGTGGGTAGTGACATAGAAGAAGGTAAATGGACTATACTGGCAGTCCATGCCTACAATGAGGCTAACGATAACGATAGAAAAAGATTGGTTGAAATTTTAAACAGAGACAAAACAGGTGCGGAAGAGGTAAAGGAAGTTTTGGAAATCTATGAGGATACGAAAGCTGTGGACTTCGCCTGCAAAAAAAGCAAAGAATTAGTGAAACAAGCAAAGAAAGAAATATCGGATTTTCCCGATACCGAAGCCAAAAGATTTCTTCTGGAACTAGCTGACTTTTCCGTTGAAAGGGAGCTATAACCATGGGTAAAAAAAATATGGATGATTTAATATGGAAGTGGACTCTTGCTAACGCAATTGAACACGAGGGTAGCGCAGAAGTAGGAGCCGTTATCGGAAAAGTTATGGCTGAGAAACCCGAGCTTAAGTCCGAAGTCCAAGTAATCAAAAGTAAAATCGAAGAAATCGTAAGTGAAGTAAATGATATGTCAACAGAGAAACAGAAAATCAAGCTTGAGGAAATTGGAGCACCTGAGAGGGAGAAAAAGAAAGAGGAAGGCCTCAAAGAGCTGCCAGAGTCAGAAAGATACTCAACAGTTGTCACTAGATTCGCCCCAAACCCCAACGGCCCGCTTCATCTGGGACATACTAGACCATCTATACTCTCACACGAATACGCCAGGAGAAACGACGGAAAATTCATACTCAGATTCGAAGACACCAACCCCTCAAATGCAAAAAAAGAAATGTATGAGATGATTCGGGAAGACCTAAAATGGCTAGGACTAGACTGGGACGAGGAATACATCCAGTCCGATAGAATGGGCATTTACTATGAATACGCCGAAAAATTGCTGGAAAAAACTCACGCCTATATCTGCACCTGTAGCTCAAAGAGATTCAAGGAACTTCGAGACGAAGAAACGGCCTGCCCATGCCGCAATCTCAGCTCAAAGGAGAACATTTCAAGGTGGGAATCGATGAAGAAGGGGGAATACGATGAAGGCGAAGCAGTGGTAAGGATAAAGACCAATCTAGAAAATCCCAATCCAGCATTGAGGGACTGGCCAGCGCTAAGAATCGTAAAGGACAAACACCCAAGGACCGGGAGCGACTACTACGTCTGGCCACTTTATAATTTCTCAGTCGCTATAGACGATCACGAACTGGGCATAACACACGTTTTACGAGGAAAGGAACACGAAGTTAACGAACAAAGACAGAGACAACTATTCGATCACCTAAACTGGAAGTATCCGACCGCCCTTCAGATAGGAAGACTTTCCGTTTCAGGAACCGTATTGAGCAAGACTCAGATTATGTGGGGAATGTCTGAAGGAAAATACGAGGGTTATGATGATGTGAGGCTCGGAACGCTTTCTGCGCTCAGAAGAAGAGGAATAATGCCTGAAGCGCTCAGAGAGATAGTCCTCGATGCAGGTTTGACCAAGTCAAACTCAACACTCAGTCTCGATACCCTTCACAAGAAAAACAGGAGAATAATAGACGAAAAAGCAAATAGGTACTTCTTCGTACCGGAACCACAAAAGATATTAATACGAGATGCTCCCGAGGAAAAGGAAGTTGATCTGAGACTTCATCCAAATGATGCCGAGAGAGGAAACAGAACCCTACCACTGGAACAAACGGACGGAAAACTTAAAGCCTGGATCGCGAAGAACGACGTGAAGGATATGGAGAAGGGAAGTCTGATCAGACTTAAGGATTTATTCAACTTTAGAATCACATCTATCAAGCCTTTGGAAGCAGAGTTCGAGGGATACGAACTCCTTGATACCCCCAAAATCCAGTGGGTTTCCGGTAATCCAATAGAAACAAATATAATCATGCCGGACGCTCAAGAACGAAAAGGATATGCGGAACCAGAGGCTGAAAAGCTAAAGGAAGGAGAAATAATTCAGTTCGAAAGGTTTGGGTTCGTGCGTATTGATGGTAAAGAACCCGAATTGACCGCCGTTTACACCCACTCATAGGAAAATTAATAAATAGCATACACTTGTAAACAACAACCCGCCACACAGTGCGATGATTGATTACCAGATGAAGGAGGTGCTGTATTGTGGCAGAAAAACCAATGTATGTAAGATTTGATGTATCGAGGAGTTTGGCAGACCGGATGTATGAGATCGTAGAAGAAGCCATAGAATCCGGATCGGTCAGAAAAGGCATGAATGAAACTACAAAAATAGTCGAGAGAAACGATGCGGAACTAGTTATAATGGCAGAGGATGTAGATCCCCCCGAAATACTTGCGTATCTTCCGCCCTTGTGCGAGGAAAAGGATACCCCATACGGATACGTTCCGGATCAGAGAGAACTTGGTTCCGCAGCCGGAATCGAGGTCGGGGCCTCGGCGGTGGCAGTAGTGGACTCCGGAAATGCCAGAGACGAACTCGAATCCGTGAAAGCCAAACTCGAAGAATTAAGAAAGGGAGAATAAAATGCCCGAGGAAGATGAGAGTATACCCGTAGAGGTAATAGAAATCAGAGGAAGAACCGGAGCGACAGGAGAGATAATGCAAGTCAAGGGACGGATTCTGGAAGGAAGAGACCAAGGTAGAATAATCATTAGAAACGTAAAAGGTCCTGTAAGGGAAGGGGATACCCTCATGCTCAGAGAAGTAGAAAGAGAAGCAAAGGAAATTAGGGTGCCATAAATTGCCAGCGGAAAAAACCTGTTCCTATTGCGGGGATGACATTACCCCAGGAACCGGTCTCATGTATGTCAAAAGAGACGGCACTATACTATACCTATGCTCCAGTAAATGCGAAAAGAACATGAAGCTTGGAAGAAGAGCCGAGGAACTCGAGTGGACGGAAAAGTCACTTGAATCCTGAGCCGCGATCCTTCGCGTTCCATCTCCCCAGCTTTTTCTATTTGATTTTATTCCCTAAATCGAAAGAGAGTTATACCGTTCTCCTAAAAACAATAAATATGAAGTACCGAAATTTTGGAAGAACCGATTGGAAAGTAAGCGAAGTAAGCTTAGGAACTTGGGCTCTTGGAAGCGGAGCATGGGGTGATGTCAGTGAAAGCACAGCCATGGAAGTACTCGGAAAGGCCATGGAAACCGGCATCAATTTTTTGGACACTGCAGATGTTTACGGAGGCGGAGAAAGCGAGAGAAGAATATCGAAGTTTCTGAGAAATAGAGAAGAAAAAGTTCACGTGGCAACCAAATTCGGCAGGAGACTTGATCCACACGTGACCTCCGGATACAACAGGGAAAACCTTGAAAACTTCCTTGATGACTCTCTAAAGAATCTAAATGTCGACACAATCGACCTAATCCAACTTCATTGTCCACCTACCGAGGTCTATTACAAACCCGAAGTCTTTGAAATCCTCGATGAATTCGTTGAGGAAGGAAAGATAAAACATTACGGTGTTAGCGTGGAAAAAGTTGAGGAGGCCTTAAAAGCCATCGAATATCCCGGAGTGAAAAGCGTTCAGATAATATTCAACATGTTTAGGCAGAGACCTAAAGAGCTGCTCTTCGACCAGTGCAAGAAAAAGAACGTAGCCATAATAGCAAGAGTACCGCTCGCTAGTGGACTTCTCACGGGGAAAATGGACGAAGATACGGAATTCCCAGAGGAAGATCACAGAAAATTCAATCGTGAGGGCGATGCCTTCGATGTCGGGGAAACATTTGCCGGAGTTGACTTCAAAAAGGGGTTAGAAGCAGTTGAAGAGCTAAAGAAGATCAAGCCAGATGAAATGAGCTGTGCTCAGTTTGCAATAAAGTGGATTCTGATGCATGAGGCCGTGAGCTGTGTGATACCCGGTGGAAAAAAGCCCTGGCAGGTGGAAGAAAACACAGCAGCTAGCGACCTTCCTGATCTCAACGACGAAACTATGGAAAGAGTAGAGGAAATCTACGAGGAGTACGTAAAACCACAAGTTCATCATAGATGGTAAAAACTGAAGTATAGGATAGGAAAACAAAATCCCTCTTTTCCTATTTTTAATTTACATTTCTAGAAGTGAGGAGATTTAACAAAACCCCCCTTCCTTTAAATGATTATTTAAAGTCGACCAATCAAATAGGAGAAACATATAAAAGTTATGAATATATATTCAAAAAGAGTGTAAAAAATATGCCAAGAGGAGATGGAACCGGACCATTAGGGATGGGGCCTATGACAGGAAGAGGCGCAGGTTATTGCGCAGGCTATAATACTCCAGGATTTGCAAACTCAGTTCCAAGAGCCGGACTCGGACTTCGTAGAGGAAGAGGAAGATTCGGAGGACAAGGTAGACGGAGAAACATGTTTTACCTAATCGGACAGCCTGGCTGGATGAGATTCGGGTTCAGCCCCGGATGGAGCGGAACCCCACCTGGACTTCAGTATACAAATCAGGGTACACAACAGGGTGGACAAGCTCCACAAGGAAGCGCCAATCCGATCAGTGGCCCACAAGCCCCAGGAACTCAAGATACCAGTAGACAGGAAGTAAAAGTTCTAGAGAACCAGATGGAAGCCCTAAAAGCCCAAATGGACCAGATAAGGGAAAGAATAGATCAGCTTAAACGATAGACCACTTCGACAAAGGAAGGATTAAAATGAAAAAGATAGTAGTCGCAACACAACAAGGTGGATTGGAAGATCAAGTTTCCCCTGTATTCGGTAGGTGCCAAACTTATACAGTCGTAGAGGTAGAAGAAGGAAAAATAAAGAATTCCAGGGTTTTCCAGAATGAATATATAAACGCAATGTCCGGAGCAGGAATACAAGCAGCGGGTTTCGTGACCAACCAAAACGCTGAAGCTGTAATTTCAGGCAACTTTGGGCCGAACGTGACTTCGGTACTAAATCAGTCAGGAGTAAAGATGGTGCCCGTCTCCGGAATGAATGTCAAGGAAGCAGTGGAAAATTACCTGCAAGGAGAGCTTCAACCAGTATCACAAGCAACAATACCAGCAAAAAGAGGAATCGGCCGAGGCGGGGGCATAGGAATGGGGGTAGAAATGAAAAACCAGAGGATGCAGCATACCCCTCAAGAACTGATATCAGAGAACTCACAACAAGAAAAACGGAAACCACCTCAGAACAAAAGGTGATGAAGTTGGAAGAGAGAATAGAAAACCTAGAAGGCAATCTGAACGAAATTAGTAAAGCAATAAAGGAGCTGAAAAAGGAGAGATAAACATGGGACGAGATAAAGATCAAACGAGTAGAGGACGTGGCAGGGGGAAAGGAGGCCAAGGTAGAGGAGGAGGTGGAACAACAGTTTGCGTTTGCCCAAACTGTGGTCACGAAGAGAATCATCAAAAGGGAGTTCCTTGCTTTGAGAAAACCTGTCCCGAGTGCGGAACAAATCTCGTTGGCAAGAGGTGAAAAAAATGAAGGTTGCTGTAACAGCCGAAGGAAAGAGTCTTGAGAGCAAAGTAAGTCCAATCTTCGGCCGCTGTCAGTGCTTTGTTACCGCTAAACTAGAGGACGGAGAAATCAAAAAGGTAGAGGGGGAAGAAAACCTCGCTGCGAGTAATTCAAGCGGAGCCGGAACTGCCGCCGCCCAGAGAATAGGCGACAAAGGAGCAGAGGGCCTGATTACTGGAGGGGTAGGACCTAAAGCTTTTTCGGCCCTGAAAAAATGGAATATAGAAGTATTCAGAGGAGAGCCCGGAACCGTAAAGGAAAACATCGAAAAACTTGACTCAGGTGAGTTGGAGAAATTCGAATCACCTTCAGTAGAAGCACATATGGGAATGGAAGAAAACATGTAAAGATGGGGCACGCTGACACCATTCCTCTCCTTTTAATTTTATTTTGAGTTTTAAAATCCAGACAATAATGCAGATCATATAATCATCAAGGCGTATCAAAGGAGTAATCATAAAGGAAAACTTGAGGGAGAAAAGTTTTCCGTTAAACCAACATCCAGTAATCAACAGAGGTGTTGAATGATATGGAAAAGAAAAGAGAGTCAATGGAAGAAATGAAGAAAAAAATAGAGAAGAGAATGGAGGACATCGATCACACAGTTGTAGTAATGAGTGGAAAAGGAGGAGTAGGAAAAAGTACCTTTGCTACGAATCTTGCAACCAAACTAGCGCAAGATGGATTAGAAGTCGGAATTCTGGACTGTGACATGCACGGACCCAGCGTTCCCAAAATCACCGGCATAAGCTATGAAAGAAGACCCAAAGGAGACGAATACTCAATGGAACCTATATCAACGGACTATGGCCTAAAGGTAATGTCATTAGGTTCCCTTCTGCCTGAGAAGGACTCACCCGTAGTATGGAGAGGACCTCTAAAGATGAGAACAATTCAGCAATTCCTTGGCAACGTCAATTGGGGGGATTTGGACTATCTAATTTTTGACCTGCCACCGGGAACTGGAGACGAACCGTTAAGCATAGCGCAACTAATCCCTGATCCCGACGGAGCAGTCATAATTACCACACCGCAGGATGTCGCACTTCAAACGATTAGGAGATCGCTAAAATTTGCCGAAAAGGTAGATCTACCCATCTTAGGACTTGTAGAAAATATGAGTGGTTTTGTATGTCCTAACTGCGGAGAGGAAATAGATATATTCACCTCCGGAGGCGGTAAATCCCTTTCAGAAGAGCTTAACTTGCCATTTTTGGGTACCATACCTTTGGATCCAGATATAGTCAAAAGCGGAGAGGAGGAAAGACCAATTGTACTGGACAAAGACAGTAAAATCGCCGGTCTATTTGGAAATATTGCCTCCGAAATCAGAAAATCCATTGAGGAAGATACCAGTTAAAATCGAAGGGTTTTTATGAAAATAGCAGTTGCAAGCGGAAAGAGTGGAACGGGTAAAACCACAGTAGCCTTAAATTTAACCCTTTCGATCTAAAATGGCCAGTTGCTAGACTGTGACGTTGAGGAACCCGATTGCCATCTTTTTTTGGATACGGATCTCAGAGAAGTAGAAAAGGTTACTTCCCCAAATCCAAAGATAAATTCCGAAAAATGCGATCTATGCGGAAAATGTGCGGAGGTATGTAGATTTAATGCTATGGTAGTAACACCCGAAGAGGTAATGATATTTCCAGAATTATGCCATTCATGCGGTATATGTAAGTTGGCGTGTCCAAGAGACGCCATTACCGAAGAGGAAAAACTCATAGGAAGGATAGAGCACAGCGACATGGCGATTGACTTTTACCACGGAATTCTCGAAACCGGTGAGCTCCTCGCTGCCCCTGTCATAGAATCCGTAAAATCATATGCGAACCAAGAAAAAACGTAATCATCGATGTTCCCCCTGGAAACGCACGTGCAGCAGTCGAAGCAGTCGAAGGGTCCGACTTCTGTATACTTGTAACGGAGCCAACACCATTCGGATTACACGATCTAAAGCTATCTGTACAGATGTTGGAAATTACTAATATTCCGTACGGAGTAGTGATAAACAGGTCAAATATTGGGAATAAGGAAGTCGAGAAATTCTGTAAAGAAAGAAACATTCCCATTTTGATGAAGATTCCTAACGACAGAAAAATCGCTGAACTATATTCGAATGGAATCCCTTTTGTGCAAGAAATGGAAGGTTGGAAGGAAAAATTCTCCGAACTATTCAAAAAAATACTGAGGATGTCAAATTGAAGGAATTAACAGTCATTTCTGGCAAGGGAGGAACGGGCAAAACAACCATCACAGCCGCCCTTGTATCTCTCGCTAGTAACGCGACTTTGGCGGACGCCGACTGCGATGCCTCCAATCTCCAACTCATTCTGACCCCAAAAATAATGGAAAAAAAGGAATATTTCGGATCCTCAACAGCTGTCAAAATCAAGGAATGCTCGATGTGCGGAAGGTGTAGAGAGGTCTGCCGATTTAACGCAATAGATGAGAAAATTAGAATAAGCGAAGTTAAGTGTGAGGGTTGCGGAGCCTGCGAGTTCGTATGCCCGGAAGACACAATCGAGATGAGGGAGGAAAAAACAGGCACAGTCTTCAAGTCTAGGACAAGGTTTGGTCCGATGGTTCATTCCGAACTCGAAATCGGAGAAGAGGCCTCCGGAAAAATGGTAACACAGGTTAAACAGGCCGCCCGCGAACTTGCCGAAGAAAACGATCTACTAATCATAGACGGATCTCCAGGAATAGGCTGTCCCGTAATTGCGTCAATTAAGGGATCAGATCATGTCTTAGTCGTAACGGAACCAACCGTTTCGGGAGTTCACGATTTAAAGCGTGTTTTAAGCGTAACAGACCACTTCGGAATAGATACCTCGGTCTGTATAAACAAATCAGATATAAATCCGGGGAAAGTAGAGGAAATAAAGGAATTTTGTAATGAAACGGGAACTCCCATATTAGGAGAGGTACCTTATGATGAATCAGCAACAGAAGCCATGATAAACGAAGAAACGGTCATTGAGTACTCAGAATCGAATATGTCAAACGAAATAAAGTCCCTATGGAAAAAATTAGAGAAAAGGATGGATAAAAATAACAAATAGATTTAAAAAAAATTTTTATTTCAAAAACAGTTGCTCATATCCACATTACAAATTTCCAAATTCGGGTAGTAGCTAATGAAATTTGCACTTCCATGGGTGGAATAGGGAATCTAAGGAGGCGCTCCATTTGAAACTTAAAATCGCATACGATAACAGAGCAAAAAAAGGATTCAAAAGTGGTTGGGGATTCGCCTGTATAATCGAAATAAACCAAGAAAAATTACTCTTCGATACCGGTTGGGATGTTAATATACTGATCTCAAATATGAAGAAACTAGAAGTTAAGGAAAAGACATAGACCGATTGATTCTCTCGCATTCCCACTGGGACCACATAGGGGGATTGACTCATTTTCTAAGGCCCGAAATAGAAGTATATTTGCCTAAATCCTTCTCAGAACATCTCAAGGACGAACTAAATGATCGCGTCAATCTACATGAAGTCGATGAGCCCGAGAATATAACTTCAGGCGTATGGACAACGGGAGAGTTACAAAATAAAATTGAAGAACAATCCCTCGCTCTAGAAACGGACGGGGGAATTATTTCAGTGACTGGATGTTCACATCCCGGAGTTCCAAAAATACTTTCAAAATCCTCAAAATTCGGGGAGTTGAGGGGAATCATAGGAGGATTTCATGGTTTCGAAGAATTCGAGGCCCTTGAGGGTCTAGAAATCATTGGCCCGACACATTGCACGAAAAATAGAGAGAAAATAAGAGAGCTGTTTCCGAGTAGATTTTTGGATGCAAAAACCGGAACAACTTTAAAAGTGGAATAAATTAAAACCAAACCGATTTATGGCCCGGTTTCCTCTTTGAGACTAGGAAATTCCTAGAAATCGACTCCCCTCGCAGAGAGAGGTCAAAGGTCTGCGACTTCAACTGTATCTACTGCGCTTTGGGAGAAACTAAAGTCCGCGAGCATAAGACGATTTGTTGAAGAAAACACCAACGAGGGAGAATTGGAAAAAATTACCCGAAGATTTGGAATATGATATAGCTACGGTTTCCAGCCCGTGCGAACCAACTACAGCCCTTAGTCTACCGAAATCGCAGAAACAACTAGAAAAAACCGTCTCACCCGGTCGCAATCTTAACAAACATCCCTAATGTCAAGGAAAAGAGTACGAAGGAAATTAAAATCCTTCGAGAGAATTAATGGACCATACATGCCTCTGAACTTCAAGGAAATCGTAAAAGGACATGGAAGATTCGCAAGGGATTTCAACTTAGTCGTCAAGGAGTCCTTTTCCCAACTAGTGAAATCGAGTTAGGTGGGGGGAGTTCAAGGGAAGGACCACACGTACCGTCAAAGAATCGGAAAAGCCAAAGATATACGAAACAGTTAGGGAAGAAAAAATAAGACTGATCAAAAGAGGAGGGAAAAAGAAAACCTACTTAAGCTTCAACCATTCCAGGGTTTCGACCATTTCACTATCATATCTCCCTCTTCCGCTCCAAGATCCTCACCTATCAACGGACACTTTACTATTAGGAGAAAGAATAAGTTGGCTTCTACTTCACTGAAGGCCTCGTAGTTGGCTTGGCCCTTACTGATCACAACTTCCGCGCTCTTTAAACGTTCCTTTAGACTTTCAGATAGACTATCCAGCTTTTCTATCTCCTTAATTTCAGCAATTTCATCCAGTCCCACGTACTTCGCGTCACTTAGCATCGCATCATTCATTATCGGTGATCCCCTAACGAACAACTCTACTTTCTTATCCTTTAATTCCTCGAGTAAAAGACGGTCCAAAACTATCTCACCGGAGTTATCCGAAATGTAAACTACCTCTTCAGCCTCATTAAGTTCTCTTCTAAAATCTTCATAATCGTCGATCGCAAAATCCTGTTCCAAAGAATTTTCCAGGACCTCCTCCACGTTAAACGAATTGTTTGGTCCAAAGTCAATTATATTTCCAGCTATTGCCATTTTAGTAGCTGTCAAAAACTGATCATCGGAACGCTCAATTTTTTGCTTTAACTCAGGATACATATCCAATAACTTCTCATTAAAGCTTTGTTTGATATCGCTGTAAGGATCCTCTACTCCAATCTCTTCTATGACCATTCTCGCAGCCCTGTGAGAAATTTCCAATGGCATGCCCTTCCAGCTGACCTCGCTGAGCTCGGTTAACACTTTTCTTAAAGCCGACTCCTGCAACTCCCTGTCATCAGTTGCCATCCTGCTGGCCTCTAAGGCCTGTCTCAGGGCACAAGGCACACAGTCCAGATATGTCTTCAATTTTCCACCTCCTCTTTACGAATCGAACACAAATAATTGGAGGACCAATTACCCTATCCTCAAAATCTTCAGGAGTTTTACCACGGAAACTACAACCTCAATCGCAAATCCTGATTAAGAGTCACTCAAATCGATAGGAATTACTTATCCTCTCGCCCACGTCCATAGCCCTTCCCTCCGCCAGGACTGCACGGATTTGATCCGGAATCGATCTCGCCGTTCAATGCACTCTCGATTACCTCCTCCACTTTCACGCCTTCCAAACCGGAAGTAACTTCCACGCCATAATCCTCGAACAGAGAAATGGCCTTCCTCCCAATACCTCCAGCAATCAACCAGTCTATCCCCCTCTCGTTAAGGAACTCCGGAATGTATCCAGGTCTATGGCCCGGATTTTCAATCCTTTTTTCCTCCTTAACCTGCCCATCCACCACCTCAACAATTGTAAACTCCGGACATCTGCCAAAATGGCCCGAAACTTCATTTGAATCAGTTGGTACTGCAATTTTCACGCATTTATCCTCCGTAAACTGTTAAGATATTATTAATTATTATTCATAACAAATATAAACTCCATGTTTTAAAAAGAATTTCCATCAACGGAAAAAATCCTAGTGGTAACAAAATAAAGAGAACCCATCTCAAGAGCTCTGCTCAACAATCACACCTAAAGTTTCAACGCGATTCTTAAGTTCTTTTTTCTCCTCATAAATTGAGCTTATCTTCGAGGATAATTGATCGATAAGACCCAACAAATCGCTTTTATTCCAAGCCTCTAATTTCTCCCTTTCAACTTTGGAATAATTCTTCAGACTTATCTTAGACTTACATTTATCACACTTGATCGCCCTTTCCTCCCAGATCGGAACAAAAAGTTCACCGCATTTAGGACAAGTCTCCAAAGTCATCACACCTTAGTTTAACTTTGAATATTGAGTTGTCCCACAAAATTATAAGCTTTTCGGAACAGTAAATAAATCCGGATTATTTTATAAAAAATTAATTTTTAGTAGCTCAATTTACTTTAACGCAAAAATAATCGGCTCGATTTTCCATCATAAAAAAAACTAAAAATTTAAATTATTCAACCCATCACCCGGCACAGGATATGCTACATCTATTCAATAAATCCAACAACAAGCAGTTATCTGAGTGCAGAACATTATTAGTACTAGGCGCGGGCTAAAGTTTCACATTAGCGAGAAAATTCAACACGCTTTACAATTATAATCCTGGCTAATCTATTTTAAAAAACGATCTTCGGAGTATCGGCTAAATTTTCCTAAAAAATAAACATTTAACTATCAAAGTCCAATTAACTCTTTGATATACATGAGAAGGACAGCCGGTGCAATAATGGTTATAATAGGATTGATATTGCTTTCAGCCGGTCTTTGTGTTCTGGCAGAAGCTGATAGGTCTACTGCTACATGGTATTATCATGAAGGAAGTGAAAAAATCGCCGACATCCCCACAATAGGGGGATTCATAGAGGAGGGGCTGGAAACCTTTACGGAAAGTCCTGCCGATGGACGAATAACCGCAAAAATTGGATATCGAATATTAGAAATACACCATAGAATAGGAATCCTAGATATAGAAGAGGCCCAATCCTGGAACGAAGCAGAAGACACAGCCACTAACGCTGGAATCCTAACGATGGGGATAGGAGTCCTTTTCTTATTCTGCGGTGGGTTCACCATCGGCTCCGGCAAAAAATAAAGAAAATGTTTAGACCGACAACAATAAGCGAAAAGGCGGGGCCTATAGTTCAACCGGAAGATCAAATGCCGATATGGCATTTTTTCCCGCTGCTTTCCACACCTCTGAAAACTCCAAATCCTTGATTTTAGCGATTTTTTTAGCTACCTCTCTGATAAAAGAGGGCTCAGACCTATCGGACTTCATTTTACCCAGGAAGGGGGCGTCAGTCTCTAGGAGCAGATTCTCGAGAGGTACACGCTCCAGTAATTTTTCGTATTTTTCCGGCATCCTGAAAATAATGCCTCCAAAGGAAAGATAATAATCTCTATCCACTGACTCCTCTAAATCATCCTTCTCGCCCGAAAAACAATGGATAATCGCCTTTCCCCCCTTCTTTTCATTCAAAATATCTAGCGTATCCTTCATGGATTGTCTAGAATGAACCACTAGGGGTAAATCAAGCTCATCCGACAATTCCAAGAATTCCCTAAATATTTCCTTACTCCTTTTCCTGTTTCTCTCATCCACGTTATAGTAGTCCAATCCCACCTCCCCAACCGCTACCAAATTTTTTCTTGGATGTCTGATTTTTTCTTTATACTCCTCAATTCCCTCATGAGATAATTCAATAGCACTGGTAGGGTGAAGGCCTAAACAAGGATACAAAAATCCGGAATTCTCCTCATGGAGTTCAAGTACCCGATCAGATTTGTCAAAATCAGGACTGGAATCGATTATAGCCAACAATTCCTGCTGAGAACGTTCTATAACCTCTTCCCTATCCTCATCAAATTCAGGGAACTCTAAATGACAGTGCGAGTCGATCATTGGGAGTAGGTTGCATTGTTTGACTTTTACATCTTTTTATTAATATTAACATTTCATCGGCGGACTACCAATCTATCAATGGAATTTTACGTTATGGGTGTACAGTAAAAATAACACATTCCACAACTCTTCGCCATGATAAACCCAAAATACCAAACCACGGGTGGAAAGCTAATAGTTCTTAAAACGCTCCTTTTGAAAATTAGAAAGGATTGAAGATTTAGAAAGTTATTTGGTGATTGCTTTGATAGTTTTAAATATTCCAGAATAAACAGCTAGTGAGGATTCTTTTTATAAAAAAACCAGAAATTTTTCACTAAACGATTTAGATTTGAAAAGGGACAAAAAATATCGAATCGTCTTGAAAACCTAAAAAGATCATGAGAAGAGGATCATCTGGCGCATAAGCCCGAGATAGAATAATGGACATATCCAGAAGATACATAGTCAAACGAATTGAAAAAAATTCAAAGATGATGACGATATCGAAAAATGAGCAGGAAAAGGGAAAATCCAATCCAAACTAGAGCAGATTACAAATCGTCTTTCATCTTTTCTGTCGCTAACCTATGAGCAGCTCTAATTGGTTCCGGAATCTTATATTTTGGAGAGGAGTTAAGAGTTATCTCCACTGCCCTATCAAGATCCACCTTATGTCCTATACTGACATAAATTGGATTAACGTTAGACCTGCTCCTCAAAACAGCCCCAATAACCTCCCCCTCATCTCTCAACTTTGTGTAGGAACCCTTTTCCTCGTCCGGCTCATCCGCCTCACCACAAAGTTTACTCTTGGCCACACCAATCGTAGGCCTATCAATTGTCACACCCATATGAGATGCCAGACCGGCTCTTCTAGGATGAGCAATGCCCTGAGCATCCACCATGTAAACGTCTGCATCAATTTTCTTCACCACTTTCAACAAGGGCACAAGTTCTCTAAAGGCCAAAAAAGTTGGAATATAGGGAAAGTCAACCTTCGCCTTAACAGACTGCGCATCTATCTCCTCCATTTCAGGATAACTAAAAAGAACACAAGAAGCCACCGCTCTATCATCCTCGGAAAATGAAACATCGCACCCAGCGATATTTTCCAAATTCCCCAGTCGGTCCTCTTTGATAACCCGATTCCGCACATTGCGCTGTATTCGCCTCAGATCATCAAGATTAACCTGATCTGTCTTCAAAATATCGAGCATCTTATCTTAATTTTTTATCCAATCCAGCTTCTATAGGAAGAAATCAATCCAAATCCATTTAGTCCGTTCTTATCTTACGCTTGCCCATTGATTTTATGTACTTTATCTCATCGCCTTCTTCCACTTCTCCCTCAAGCTCCTCCGGAATTGCCATCTCAAAGGTCTCGTAGCTGTCCAGATCCATTAACTGAATACTGTCTCCGGAAATCGAAATGACCTGTCCGTCGTTAATATCAACATTAGGGATTTCTATTTTGGATTCGGACGACTCTCTTATCTGCCTTTTCTTGCCATCAAATAAACCCACTGCTTCTATGCTATATTTTGCGTGTCCATGCTTTCCCGGCATGGAAGAAGAAACCTTTCTGACCTTACAGGGCTCCTCGTCTATTAGGATTATATTTCCCTCGCTTATCTTGCTAGCTTCTTTCATTTCTCTTGCCATATTTACACCTTTTCTTTACCATATCCGGATTAATTCTTAATTTCCAACCTAAAAAGGTAATCCCCCTTCTCTCCGGATCCAGATAACCAATAATCCAAGTAGCATCCTAAAATTTACGTTATGGGTGTACAGTAAAAATAACATATTTCATAATCAAACAGAGAAAAGATTGAATAGAAAATATTCATAATCTTAGACATCCCCATATTCATAGGCTTTTTTTAATTTATTGGCTAAGTTAACCCGGGAAAGACATGGAACGAGAAGAAAAAGAGAAAAAAGATAACATCCAAAAACTTGAGAAAACATTTCACGAAAACTTAATCCCAATAGCCATAGTGATATGTGCAGTTGCAATTGCCTTGGGACTGGGGCTTCACTTTATCACGAACAATTCAGATTTAAAAACTTACGAAAGCGAGGAATTTGGTTTCTCTTTCTCATACCCAAAGGACTGGCGTGTTGCGGAGGGGAGCGACACTTCCGAGTTCAACATCCGGGATGAAACTGCCGAAGGGGAGCCTCAAGTCGTAGGCAAAGTAATAGTCTACGAAGAGGAAGGATTAGACGCAGAACAGAGAATCCTAGAAATGAAAGACGCCATTGAAAGTGAGATAGACAAAAGAGAGAACTATTCCTTTGCCGAGGATTTGAAATTCGACTTGGAAGGGAGAGAAATTAGATACACCATACTCCAAGAAGGAGAATTTGAATATCAAGGAGAGGAATTCAATAAACGTTACTCAATCTTTTATATAACTCTGGGAGAAGAAAAAAGAGGAATAGCAATCGAAGGACAGAAATATGGTATTGGACCTTCTGGCTTTACCGAGGATGAATATCAGAAATATAAGGATCCAATAAACCAGATAATTGATTCCTTTGAATTATACGGGGCTACGGGCTGAAAAATGAATAAAAAAAACGAAACCGATAAATTCGATCAGATTTCAGAAAAATACCACAAATTCTACAAAGGCAAGATTTCTTCCGGAATAAAGGTTCCAATAGAAAAGATGGATGACTTCTCCATTTGGTACACACCTGGAGTGGCCGAGCCTTGTAGAAAGATATCGGAAGACGGGAGCACTTCATTTAAGTATACCAACCGAGCAAATCGCGTAGCAGTGATCAGCGACGGAACGAGAGTTCTGGGTCTGGGTAACATAGGAGCCGAAGCAGGACTTCCAGTGATGGAAGGAAAGTCACTTCTATTCAAATACCTAGGAGGAGTGGACGCTTATCCATTGTGCATAGACGCGGAAAGTAGCACGGAAATATCTGACCTCGCCAAAAGAATAAGTCCCACATTCGGAGGAATAAACCTCGAGGACATAGAAAGCCCCAAGTGTTTTGAGGTACTGGAGAACTTGAGAAAGGATCTAGACATCCCCGTATGGCACGACGACCAACAGGGAACTGCTCTAGTGTCTCTTGCGGGTCTTATGGGCGCGACTAAATTAGTTGGCAAGAAATTAAAAGACCTCAGGGTCACCGTTGTTGGAGCAGGGGCTGCGGGGCTAAACATCGCAAAATATGTCATAAAGGCAGGGGTAAAAGAGAGCAACGTAACAATGGTTGATAGCAAAGGAATACTCTCTCCGAGCAGGGGCGATCTCGAAAAGAGCTCCAGAAAGTTTAAGTGGGCTAAAAGAACGAACCCGGAAAGCATAGCCGGAGACATGAAGGAAGCACTGGCAGGATCAGACGCCTGCATAGCAGCGTCGGCGCCAGGACCCGGTGTAATAAAAAGGGAAGACGCAGCCGGAATGGCCGAAGACGCAATCCTTTTTGCAACGGCAAATCCCACGCCGGAAATCACGCCAGCAGAAGCCAAAAAGGCCGGTGTGAAAATAGTGGGGACTGGCCGAAGCGATTTCCCAAACCAAATAAACAATTCCCTAGGGTTCCCAGCAGTCTTTAGAGGAGCCCTGGACGTGGGTGCCACAGATATAACTGATGAAATGTGCATTTCTGCTGCACAAGCCATATCAGAAAGAGCAGAAGAAAAAGGACTCAGCGAAGAATCCATAATTCCCTCTATGGATGATATGGAAATGTACGTCCAAACATCTCTTAGAGTCGCGGAAACCGCAAAAGACGAGGGAGCAGCCAGAAGAAGCTTATCTAAGAAAAAATTAGAGAAAAAAATAAGAAGGAAACTTACAAGACCCAAGCAGATAAATCAGGCCTTGCGTGAGAGCGGTCTAATCTCCCGGCCTCCTAAATGAAATCAGCATTCACTTCGCAGCTTTCTCAAGCATCTCTACTACCGGCAACTTCTCTCCAGATAGGAAGCTCAACAGCGACCCTCCTCCAGTGCTAACGTGGTCTATTTTGTCCGTAGCGTTTTGCCGTCTGGCAGAAGCAACCATGTGCCCTCCACCAATAACTGTATAAGCTTCAGTTTCTCCTAGTGCCCTAAGAAGCTCGTTAGTTCCCTTTGCAAAGGGCTCCTTCTCAAAAACTCCTACAGGGCCGTTAGCTACGACCGTCTTCGAATCCTCAATTATTTCTGCATACTCCTTTATCGTTTCATCACCTATATCGTATATCGGATCATCAACGGGCAAGTCAGAAACGGAAACCACTTCAGCTTTACCTCCATTGGTCTCAACTCTAACGTCTTTAGGCAACTTAATTCTGGACTCATCGTACTTTGAAAGCAGCGCCTCTGCATTTTCTATCTCTTGCTTAAATCCTTCTTCCTCAATCAGTTCCATATTAGAATCTCCCAGGTTCACCCCTTTTGCCGCAAGCATTACCTGTCCAACCAGACCACCGATCAGAACCTTATCAGCTATGTCCCTCTCCAATACGTGGTCAGCAAGCTCTATGGAATCCTCAGCTTTTGCTCCGCCCAATAGATAGACACAAGGATGTTCCGGATTCCTCGCCTTACCGAGTCCCTTTAATTCCTCTTCCATCAGTCTTCCCGCGATAGCCGGAAGTCCAACTCCAAACCCCACGAGCGTGGGTTGGGACCTGTGCGCAGCCGCAAAAGCATTATTCACAAATAGGTCGCCTAATGGGGACAATTTTCTAACCAGGTGAGTTTTCGCTTGTACCTCGGGATCACGATTAAGAACTTCTTCCGAATAGAATCTAGCGTTCTCCAGAAGGAGTATCTCGCCTTTCTCCATTTCTTCGATTCTCTGTCTAGCAGCCGGACCAAAGGTATCATCGATATAATTCACTTCTTTGCCATAGATCTCACTCATTTTCTCTGCATGTTTCTCCATAGTTGTGAAATCGTCGCTTCCTGGCCTGCCTTGATGAGCCAGAACAACGACCTTCGCGTCTCTCTCGGAAAGCTCCTTAATAGTATCTTGGCACTTTATAATTCTGTTATCATCCAATATCTCTCTAGTATCAGGATCAATTGGAGAATTCACGTCCACTCTCACAAAAACGGTCTTTCCATCCACTTCAAAATCGTCCAGTGTATTAAACTTCATCAGTTCACCCAATTCAAAATCAATTAAGAAAAAATATATATTAAATGGAGGGGCTGATGTGTTTCAGCCCTTTACTCCGCAATTTGATTGGCCATATCCAAAAGCCTGTTCGAGAAACCCCATTCGTTGTCGTACCAAGAGAGCACCTTTACAAGATTACCCGCTCTTACTGTTGTAAATTCGCCGTCAATTGTCGCAGAATGAGGATCTCCAATATAATCAGTCGAAACAAGGGGGGTCTCCGTGTAGTTCAATATACCCTTCATCTCTCCCTCAGCTCTTTCCTTGTAAACGGAGTTAATTGTTTCCTCATCCACATCTTCTCCGAGTAAAGCAACCAAATCAACGATGGATGCATCAATCGTTGGAACTCTCAAAGCCATTCCATGAAGCTTTCCTTCAAGTTGAGGAAGAACCTCAGTGGTGGCTATAGCAGCTCCAGTCGTTGTGGGGATTATCGATTGGGCTGCTGCGCGTGACCTTCTAAGGTCTTTGTGAATGCCATCAAGCAGTTGCTGATTAGCGGTATATGCATGAACTGTTGTCATAAGGCCCTTCTCAATTCCGAATTCTTCGTCTAGAACCTTAACCGTCGGTACCAGACAGTTCGTAGTGCAAGAGCCTATGTCCAAAATATCGTGTTTATTAGGATCGTACTCATCATCGTTCACACCACGAATCACCGTAATGTCGGAACCTTCGCCTTTTCCTGGTGCAGTTATAATTACCTTTTGAGCTCCAGCCTCTATGTGTTTCTTGGCATCATCTCTCTTCCTGAACAATCCCGTTGCTTCAATTGCCAGATCTACACCGAACTCATCCCATGGGAGATTCGAGGGATCCTTTTCGGATACGAACTCTATCTCTTTATCTCCAACCACTATGGCTCCTTCCTTAGCTTTTACCTCTTCATCGAGTTCACCGAAGGTTGTGTCGTACTTTAGTAGGTGAGCTAATGTCGACGCTGGTGCCAAGTCATTAATGGCGACAATATCTAAGTTCGTTTCTCTTTCAAGAGATGCACGCAAAAAACAGCGGCCAATTCTTCCAAATCCATTAATTCCTACTTTCATTTTCTGACCTCCTTCACGCTCAATTTTACCGCTTCAATTAAAAAGGTTTACTGGCCTTTTATGCAAGAACAATCCGAGTAACCGCTAATCTGTTATAAACCAAAAATGCAAATATGAAATTATGTCGAGAGAAAAGAAACAAAGGATCAGGGAGAGCGCAGAGGAGATAGTTGAATCCTTCAAGGAAGCAGTCGAAGATCTGCCCAAGCTGGAGGAGACTTACTATGGACAGGAAACCACGAACGAACTTAGAAAGGATGAGGATGCTAAGAACGATGAAGAGCTGAAAAAATTCCGAAAGAATTTTTTTGAAGTAATGCCATCATCCGACGAAAAGGGAAACCTAAAGGTTGAGGTCGCAGAATGGGCATAGAAAGCACTCCAGAAAAATTGGACGAAATAAAAAGAGGAAATCTGAGCGCTCTTGAAAACGTAGCAGAACTCTTAGAAAGAATTGATGAGGAAAACGAAGAAATCAACGCGTATATAGAAATCAACGAGAAAGCTCGGGATCAAGCAAAAGAAGTCGATAGGAAAATCGAAAAGGGAGAGGCCGGAAAACTAGCCGGACTCGGAATAGGGATTAAGTCCAACATTAACGTTGAGGATCTCAGGGCAACATGTGCCTCCAAGACACTGGAAGACTACGTATCCACCTACGACGCAGCAGTTATCAAAAGAATAAAGGCTGAGGATGGGATAATCCTCGGAATGACCAACATGGATGAATTCGCCTGCGGTTCTTCCGGGGAAACAAGTTACTTTGGGCCCACTCAAAATCCCTCAGCAAAAGGTAGAATTCCTGGCGGATCCAGTTGCGGCAGCGCTGCGGCGGTGGCGGCCAATCTATGCGATCTCTCCTTAGGCTCGGACACCGGGGGATCAATCAGAAATCCCGCAAGCCACTGCGGCGTGGTAGGATTAAAGCCCACTTACGGCCTCGTACCTCGAGAAGGCCTCATAGATCTCGCGATGAGCCTAGACCAAATAGGGCCTTTCGCTCCAGATGTGGAGGGAGCTGCACTCCTAACAGAAGTCATAGCAGGAAAAAATCCAAATGAGGGGGTCATGCTGGACGTGGAATCCGTAAACTTGGAAGGGGATATCAAAAATGGTATTGAAGATATGAAAATAGGAACAAGCCCCAAGTTCAGGGAACTCACCGAAGATAAGATAATGAACACTATCGACAATTCGATAGATAAACTCGAGGATTTGGGTGCCGAAATTGTAGAGGTCGAACTGCCAAATCTCGAAAAGGCGATGCCCACCTACTACCTCATAGTTTCCACGGAATTTTTCTCCGCTACTAGAAAGTTCGACGGACGGAGATACGGAAAGAATATAGAGGATGTTTGCGGTGATGAAGTTCTGAGAAGAATCTTGCGGGGGAAGCACATCAGTAAAAAGGAATTCAGAGGACAGTACTATCAAAGGGCAATTCAAATCAGAACACTGGTCAACAGAGAACTTTCGGCAGCGCTTGAAAAGGCCGATGTCCTAGTAGGACCCACCGTGCCCAAGCTTCCCCATGAGACAGGGACGGATATCACACCTGCGGAAATGTACGCTTATGATTATCTTACAATCCCAGCAAATTTAGCTGGAATATGCGGAGGAGTTGTTCCGACGGGAGAAACGAAAAATATTCCCGTGGGCTTACATGTACAAGGAAGAAGACTTGACGAGGCCTCCGTACTAAGGGTGATGAAGGCACTCACGAGTTGATTTCATGAAAATAGGTTTTGAGATCCACGAACAGCTGAACACAAAGCAAAAACTCTACTGTGACTGCCCAACCAATTATAGAGACTCTCCCCCCAATTCCAACACTTGTCCAGTTTGTACCGGTATGCCAGGTTCAAAGCCATATCCCACCAATAAAAAGGCTGTGGACTCAGCGATAGAGATCGCTTTGATGCTAAACTGCAACGTTGTCGTAGATGAACCCATTTACATACAGAGGAAACATTACGATTATCCCGATTTGCCGAGCGGATATCAAAGAACGAGCCTCCCCCTGGCCGCTGACGGAGAAATAAACGGCGTAGGCATCCGCGAAGTCCACATAGAAGAGGACCCAGGTAAGTACGATCCTGAAAAGGGTATTGTTGATTTTAATCGAAGCGGAGTCCCACTCGTAGAGATTATAACCGATCCCGATATACAGTCACCGGAAGAGGCTAGAAACTTTCTCAAAACTCTCACTCGTGTGCTAGAATACACCGGAAAAATACGGCCCGAACCCAGTACAATGAGAATGGATACGAACATATCACTAGAGGGTGGAAATCGAGTAGAAATCAAAAACATAAATTCGATAAAGGGTGCCTTCAGGGCAATAAAATACGAGGTAATGCGTCAAGAGCGACTGGAAGATGTTAAAAGGGAAACCAGAGCATATATGGAAAGCCAGATGATAACCGTTCCAATGCGATCCAAGGAACTGGCCGAAGATTACCGTTATATCCCAGATCCTGATCTATTCCCCCTTGAAATAGACGAGGCTTGGGTCGAAAATATAAGAAAAAAAATGCCAGAAGCACCTCACCTCAGAAAACAGCGAATCATAAGAGAGTACGAAATTGATCCTTCCGTCGCCGAAGTCTTGGTGAGCGAACAAGAGTTCATAGATCTCTTCGAAGAAGTCGCGAAAGAGGTGGACCCGGAATTTGCTTCTCACTGGTTCAAAGACAAACTGCGAAAGGTCCTCAACTATAAAGAGATGGAGCCAAGGGAAATCCCCTTCACATCAAAAGAAATAATTGATCTTCTCAAAATGATCGAGGAAGAAAATATTACACCAGAACAAGGGGAAATGGTGCTCAGAGAGTTAATAGAAAAACCTCGAGACCCCTCAGAAATAGTTGAAGATTTAGAAATCAAGAAATTTAGCAAAAAAGATTTAAAAATAGCTGTCAAAAGAGCTCTGGACGAAAACCCAGAGGCAGTCAACGATTACAAAGAAGGAAAAAACGAAGCGCTAAACTTTCTAGCTGGACAAATTATGAAAATCACCGAGGGAAAAGCAGACGCAAGGGAAGCGATGGATCTTCTCCGAGAAGAACTAAATAAATGAAACCTCAATCAGAGATATAATGAATAATGAAGCCGTCAAAAAAATAACTTACTCGAAGATAACCGCCTCATTCCCAAAGAGGGTTTTAGCCTGGCTTATCGATCAACTCATAATAGCCAGCATAATATTGGTCTATTATTTTGCCACTGGTACAGAAATCTTCACATCAATTGAGGCAATGGAATCAAACCTTGTTGTCCTTACCGAACTTACAACCATTATTACACTCTCATACTTTACAATTTTAGAGGGATACTTCTCCCAAAGCATAGGGAAGAAAATCCTGAATCTAACCGTCATGGATGAAGAAGGACAAAAACCTGGATATTTAAGGTCCTTCGCTAGGAGAATAGGGCTTGTAACACCCCTCATCAATATTATTGATGCACTCGCCATTCTGCCCACGGACAAAAACCAACGAATTTTTGACATTTTATCAAGCACCCTCGTAATTGAGATAGAAAAAGAGGAAGAGGCCATAAATTTCTTGAGAACAGGGAAAACGCCAGAAAGCATCAAGTCAAGAACGAGCTACACGGAAAGCCCTGAATCCAATAAAAGCCTAGAGAAAAACATTAAAGGATTAGAGAAGGAAAAGAAAAAGCTGGAGAAAAAACTGGAAAACAGGAAAATAGACGAGGACAGGTACGAAAAGCTAAGAAAAAAGTACGAATCTAGAATCAAGGAACTAAAACAGAAAAAAGACAGAGAAAATCAATAATCAGGGATTATATTATCCACTATAATCTCTGGATCAAATTCCACCAAATCCTCGTACCCTTGACCAGTTCCAAGAAAGAGAATAGGCTTGCCCGTTTCATGAACGATAGACAATGTAGCCCCACCGCTCGCATCCGCATCCATCTTTGTAAGTATGGACCCATCTATTTCAACCGTCTCCTCAAACTTGGAAGCCTGCTCAACCGCATCGTTACCAGTCAAAGCATCTCCCACAAAAATCGTAAGATCGGGATTGGAAACCCTACAGATTTTTTTCATCTCATCCATTAAATTGGCGTCCGTCTGCATCCTCCCCGCAGTATCAACAAGCACTACATCCAAATCTTGTGCCTTCGCATGCTCAACCGCATCATAAGCAACTGCCGCTGCATCCGCTCCCCTTTCGTGCTTAATTACCCTAACGCCTAAATTATCGCCGTGTTCTTCAAGCTGCTCTATTCCCGCGGCCCTAAAAGTGTCCGAGGCAGCTAGAACAGGACGATAGTCTCTCTCCTTGAGATACTTCACTATCTTCGCTATGGTAGTGGTTTTTCCACATCCATTCACGCCCACAAAAACGAGTACTGCCGGTTCGCCACCCTCCACGTTCTCCTCAATGGTTTCAATAAAATCAGTCGCCTCCTCGGGTGAGAGAATTTCCCGTATAGATTCCTCAAGTATCTCAAACAGCCTCGACCTTGCATCCGCTCCAAGACTTCCTTTTTCGCCTTCAAACTCCTTTTCCACATCCCTCATTATTCTATCTGCTACAGATACAGCCACATCGCTTTCCAAAAGTTGTATTCTAAGATCCCACAGTATATCCTCTACATCCGTCGCCTTAAGCTCCCGCCCAGTCACCCGCTTGGCGGTTCTCTTGAACCTCTGCTTAAGATTATCGAACATCTGAATTCCTTTTATTCAACTTTACCTTCACGGGCTTGCTGAGCACTCGCCATTAACCTCTGCGCCTTAGGTCTAAGTTCGCCGATTCTTTCTTTTAACTCATCCATCCTTTCCTCGTTTTCCTCTAAAATGTCATCAAGCTCTTTCTTTCTTCTCTGAAGAAGTTTTTTGGTCTTATCGTGGCTTTTCTCAGCAGTTAAATCCGCGCCAAGATCACAGAGTATTCTGTCAGAACTTTTTATATCGGCTGTAATGTATGACCCGGCTCCTATGGGAACCAAAATCTCAGTACCGTCATCAATATTTTCAAGTCTATCCACGGCTTCTATAGTATTCTCTAGCTCCTCTACTGAGGAGGACAATATCTCTCTCTGACTTTGAAGCTTCTCCAAATCATGCTGCGCTTGCCTTAACTCACCAATCACTTGCTGCACATTTTCTTCTTCATTTTTATGTGAATCTTCAGCCATTCTATCTTTACTCCTCATCCATTTCTCTAATGTGTAAGTCCTCAGCTTCCTTCGGCTCTATCTCCTCGATATCCCGTATCTCGATCAAACTCCTCTTCACCGCATGCTTGCTTCCTAGTTCAGAGTACAAAAGTTCTTTGGCGCGCTCCTCGGAGTGGGTAGGTATCTCTTTGGTAAACTCCATCTTATTCTTCTTGAACCATCCTTTGATCCGAAATATCTTATCCATATTCACACACTCCTTTCTATATGAACCCTAAAGCGTTTTCAATCCTTCCCAACTCAGGACCAGTCGTAGTCTTGCCGACCAACGCTCCGTTCGAGTTAGCAAGCACACACGTCCCCACATACTTCGATCCTCCTGCCGCCGTGCCTATGTCTACATGAACGTCCAACAAATCCTCAACTATTTCGGCCTCACCCTCACTGGCCTCTACGTGCAAAAGCACCCCTTTGTTGGTCGCCACTCCGGAAGCACCTACATTTTTCAGACCTGCAATCGTACTTTTTCTTACCGGAACTCCAAGGGCCTCTTCAATGAGTTCAGCGGAGTCCCGAGACAGATCCGGATTTATTATCGCTCCATTATCATTAGTTAAAACTTGATTTCCAAGCGCAGTTAATTTGCCCGGAATCCTTGTAACCTCGGCGTTCGTCTCTGTTGCGAGTTTTTTCTCGTCGGTATCAATGTGATCAGGTACTATAATACCATTTTTGTTTCCAGCCGAAAGGATTCCTATAAGAGAACTTTGGCTAATTACAGTCTCCACTGTTGGAACCTCAAGGACCTCCTTCACTTTCGGAGGTATCTTACCAAATCTGGAAGGTACAAGTAGTAAGTCGTCCGTAGCTAGACCAAAAGCCCCCAAATAGGGAATATGACTAAAGTTAAGCCGAGCAACATTCATGTATACACCACTTTACTCAAGAGTGGAGGCCTCCACCACGTTATCGTCCCTCCTCTCGGCCTTAACTCTAATTTTTGATGGGGGTTTCTCTGCTCCTCTCCTCCAAATCTGCTCGTTTAAATCGGACTTTATACTCACATCAGTCGCGTTCATGTGATCCTTCAGAAAATCCTTTATCTCCTGCACGGCTTTAGCGGCCCTCTTACGCCTTTTCGCGCTCCTCACCCCTCTCAGGGGAATGGTATAAACTTGTTCCTCCTCCATTTCAATCAACCTAGGGCTTGATATTCTGTCTTCTCCAGTGCCTTCTCTTCGGATGGTGTCGGACCCTTCCCTCTGTTTTCGCCGTCACCCAGATAGGAACACGACGAGTCTGTTTCCCGGCCTTGGCAAGCTTTTTCTTGGTAGCCAGATCTTTATTTCTGGACATATCATTTCCTCCTTATATTTATCGATTTTTTATTATCCTGGAGCTTTTTCAAAATTTTCTTCAGCTGCTCGTCCGACAACGGAGTTTCCACTCTACCTGTTCTAGCTATCTGAATTAGTTGATTTTCAACCCTCTCAGTGAATTTGGGTCTAGCCATTCTCAGATTGGAC
>JBKHIS010000012.1:0-19960 GCA_046538535.1 Hadesarchaea archaeon
AATCTTATTATCTTCATCATCGGTTTCTTGATCTTCTTCCAGGTCATCCTCTGATCCACTCGAATCGTTTTCAGGTTGATTTTCTTCGCTTTTTCCGCTTCCTTCTTTTTGTGTTTCGTTTTCTGAGGTATCGTTCTCGTAATCGTCCTTCTCCTCTTCCGGGTCATTGTCCACTGCTTGCTCTTCTCCGCTGTCGTTCTCTGGTGTTTTGTTTTCCGGGGGATAGTTTTCAATGACGAGTTTGTAAGTGACGTGTTCCCTTTCTAACTTTTCATCAGATGAAGTGTATACTGGAATTGGTATGTATGAAATGAGTATTAAAGTTACTAGAATGGCCGTCAGTGGTTTATTTATGTCCATCAACCCCCGATTTAACCCTCCGATTTCCACTAAATATAGGAACTTCGGTTTTTATCCTTTTTGATTTTACCAGAGTTGTCTATACGTTTAGCCGATGCTTGAGATTTTTTACCTACGGATTTGACTTTATTGTTTTCGTAGGCTATAAGAAGCGCGCACCGTTCGCATATTTGCCTTGTAGTTTCCGGTTCCAGAATTCTTTGTCTGTGGTATTCTCTTATGAAGGGAAATATATTCCAGATGAAGTATTTGAATTTGAGGGTTTCGGAAGAATCTTCCGAAGAGTTCTCAGTTGAGTCAGATATTTCCGTAAGTTTAGAGTCTATGGAACTGGAAATCTTTTTCTTGATTTTGGGAAAGGGGTTATTTTCGTCAATAGCCTGATAAAACTTCTTGCCTGCATCAAACGATAGAGTCCGATATGCTTCAAGAATCCTACTAATGGAAAGCCAGTCAGTGGATGTTTTTATTTGGTTTATTCTACGAATTCCAATTGTCCTTGATATTTTTTTCATTAGCTCCTCATCGTAGGTGAGAATTGGTAGTTTAAGATGGGTCGACAACATAAGTGCCCTGAGGTCAGTTAAGGCCATGCCGTGATCCGTTTCAAACATAACTTTTCGGCTGAGCTCGTCGTAAATTCCCGGTAAATGTGTTGGAAATATCCGCCTGTTTCTGACCAGTTCCTGAATTAGACTATACCTAACGGCCTGGTTCCTAACTTCAATAAATTTTGATCTTCTTAGCCAGGAGTAAGTTGAATTGGGGATGTAAAGACCGGAATTATTGAAAAAGGCTAGGGTTCTGTTTAGTGTGTTTCTGTTCTTAAGTGCACTGACATCGCATATTGCACCGGGGTCCTGTATAGGCATACGATCTCCGTTTTTCTTCTTTGAAGGGGGGTCCTTTTATACTGAAAATATTTCTCATCTTCAACTTGGTTAGGTTAAAGTAAGTTTTGCGGAAATCCTCATTTGTTTTCTGTCAAGATTAGATATGGCATTTCAACAAAGGGTTATTTTATTCTTTTGCATATTGATAGGTAATCAGTGTTAAAAATCAATATATCGAAAAACTGATGTGATTGCTTTGACCGAACCAAAAAATCTGAAAGAGGCTCTAAAGGACGAATTGACGCAGGATGAGCTGAAAGAACTTGGATCATCCTTTGATATAGTTGGTGACATAGCTGTTCTCAAACTCTCGGACAAGCTCTTGCCCAAGAAGGAGAGGATTGGAGAGGCCCTCATGGATGTTCATGGAAATATTTCCACGGTTTTGAGACAGACCGGCCCAGTTAGTGGAGAATTTAGAACTAGGGAACTGGAAGTCATAGCTGGTGAAGAAAGGACGGAAACTGAGTATACGGAGTATGGATGTACTTATAAAGTGGATCTTGCAAAGGCCTATTTTTCTCCTCGGCTTGCTAGGGAGAGGTATAGAATAGCGGAGAAGGTGGAGGAGGGGGAAATTATTACGAATATGTTTGCGGGAGTAGGCTGTTATTCAATAATGATTGCAAAACATGGGAATCCCGAAAAAGTCTACTCAATCGATAAAAACCCCTCGGCTTTTGATTACATGAAGAAAAATGTGAGGATAAACAAAGTTGGAGATATGGTTTTACCAATAAAAGGTGATTCACGAGCGGCGATTGAGGAACACCTTGAGGAGAGTTCTGATAGAGTTTTAATGCCCCTTCCGGAGTTCGCGAGGGATTTTCTTGGATATGCCTTAAAGGCTCTCAAGCAGGATGGTGGTGTTGTTCACTTCTATGATTATGGTGAGAAGCCGGATCTTTTCCGACCTACACTTGACTTTGTGAGAGAGCAGGTGTCGGATTGGAGAGTTGAATTAAACGATCGGAGTGTAGTAAGGTCATATGCCCCCAATCTCTATCATGTGGTCTTGGATCTTGTTTTTAGGCCAAATGACGACTGATGGGTTTCGGTGACTTCAAAAAAGAGATAAGCGCAGACTTTATTAGTTATATTTTTAAAGTTAGGCTGTAGAGATATAGTGTTGGAGGAAAAAGTTTGTCGAGAATTTTAGCAAGCAATTTGCGTGACATGAAGGTCCTGACTAATAAAGGACTAAGGGTTGGTAGAGTTTTTGACTTGGAAGTTGATGAAGACTCGGGCAAGATCGAAACGGTAGTTATAGAGCCCGAATCACCCGAAATTTCGAATAGTTTTTCCACTGATGAGGATGAGAGGGTGCTAATCCCATTTGGATCGGTAATGGCTGTAAGAGATTATATTGTGGTAAGCGAAAAAAGCTTGGCAGTTCATAAAATGAAAAGATCCTAGATTCCGACCTTTAAATGTCATCTAAAGAGATAAAGTAAATTTAGCCTTCCGCTACTATTTTTTTCTATCTAATTTGATTATTAGCTTATTTACACATAGATATTATCTATGGAATATTTTCCTCAATCAAGCCATTTTTTTAAGAAGTTTTTTCTCCAGTTCTCTAAGTCGTTTTTCTTGACTCGATCTTGTAATCTTTTCATCCTTCTTTTTTTCTCTCTGTTGCTCATTTCTAGGCCTTTCTTTATGCTTTCAGCAGTTTCCCTTACGTCATATGGATTTACTAGAATCGCTTCTCTCAGTTCGTTTGCAGCGCCTGCGAATTCTGAAAGGATGAGTACTCCGTCATCCGTGCTCGCAATATACTCCTTGCAAACCAGGTTCATTCCATCCACGAGTGGGGTTACTAGGGCAACTTCTGCGGCAAGATAATATGGAATTAACTGTTCTTGACTCGGAAGAAGTCTGTGGAAGGATTTAACTGGAGTCCACATGGCCTTTTCGAACTTTCCGTTTATCTCTCCTATGATTTTATTGATCCTGTCGAGAATGGACTGATATTCCTTGACGCTTCCTCTGCTAGGCGGTATTCTCTGAACTAGTGTTACTTTTCCTTGAAATTCTGGGTTTTCCTCAAGAAACATTTCGAAGGCTCTTAGCCTTCTTGGTATACCCTTCGTGTAATCCAGTCTATCTATTCCTAGAATTATCTTTTCGGCTGGAATTTTTTCCTTTAATTTCGCTGCCTTTTTCCTAATTCTTTTTTTCTCCGCTATATTTCTAAACCAGTCATAATTTATTCCAAGAGGAATGGAATCAACTTTCGTATTTCCTGTTTTGTGTTTTACCTTAGATTTATTCCAATTAACGTCCATGTCGAGATTTTCAGCACATTTAAGGAAATTATGTTCGTTTTTCGGTGTGTGAAATCCTAAAAAGTTGTTTGAAAGCAGACCTTTCATAATTTCCTCTCGCCATGGGAGCAATCCAAACATTTCCCAAGGTGGCCAGGGGATATGCCAAAAGAATGCAATATTTGTTTCAGGTTTTTTCTCTTTGATTTTCTTTGGAAGAAGAGAGAGATGGTAATCGTGGGCCCAAACTAAATCGTCTCTCTCTATCTCTTCGAGGGTAAATTTAGAATACTTTTTATTAACATTCCTGTAGAACTTCCATTTTCGCTTCGAGTTCTTGAAATTGTTTAATCTAGCTTTTTCTGGGAAGGAATGACATATCGGCCAAAGTATCTCGTTTGAGAAACCTAGATAAAAGTTGTCGACCTCCTGTTCCGTCAATTTGATTCTCTTTAGTTCATAGCCATTTTCGTCCGGTACCATAACCTTATTCTCTGAGTTCAATACCTCGAAATCCGCATCTTCTCTACCCCAGGCAATCCAGGTTCCCCCGGTCTCCTTCATCAAGGGATTTAAAGCTGTTGTTAGGCCTCCGGCTAACTTTTCCAGCTGTATATCTCCGTTTTTACGTTTATGAGCGTAGGGTTCAGCATTAGATACTAGTATAACCTTTCTTCCTTCTAGACCCATTTCACCCCTCCTATCAACTATGAATATATTTTTAATTTTTATTTTTTAGTCAGAGTTTTGTGTAAGAGAAGTAGTCTATCTACCATCCAAAGTGCAGTCTGTTGCTCAGCTTTTCCGGTAGGCCTGCTTCCTTAATTTTTTCAGCTGTTTTCTTTGTATCGTACTCTACTCTCTTTTGAGTTATTTCCTTCTTTTCGCTCAGCTCAAGGATGGCATAGCTTGCGTTGGGATTCCTGTCTCGAGGTTGTCCGACTGAACCTGGATTTATTATCATTTTTCCTTGAAGAGTGCGGTTCAGCGGAACATGGGTGTGACCCAGAATTATTACGTCCGAGTTAACATTCTGTGTCATTTTCAACGTGGTGCGGTTTGAGGCACTTGGGGATAGATATTCTTTGAGTGGATTTCTCGGGGTACCGTGACAGATAAAAATCTCGTACCCGCTTTCGTTAAGCACCTTTTTATTTTCGAGTTTTCTTAGATACTCAAGGTTCTCTTCTGAGAGTTCTTTAAATGTCCACTCTGCTGCTTTTCTTCCGATTTCTTCTAACATTTCGAAGTTTTTCTTGGTGATTGCGTAGTCGTGATTCCCAGTTACCGAAAGGATGTTTTGGGATTTCATCCTATCAAGGACTTCGTTTGGCTGTGGTCCGTAGCCTACTAGATCGCCTGCACATACTATTTTGTCTGTTTTAGGCATATCATTGAGTACTGCATCTAGGGCGTTTAAGTTTGAATGAATATCAGCTATAATTCCGATTTTTTTCAACTTTATTCACCTGATTAAAATTTTTCGTTTTGGAGTGTGAATAGTTAATATTCTCTGATTTAGTTCGGGTCTTATTTTAATTATTATGAACAAACATAACTGTTTTCTTAATTATCGAAGCATTTTTGTTTCAAAATTTTTTAGTGCAAGCTATAGAAAAATTACTCACTAACGACTCTATCCGATTGAATTGCTAGAGTTTTTTAGGAGCTAGTTTATCTCCCTAATGCTGTAATCTTCTATTCCGATGGAGTCGGTGAATTTATCAATTGCTTCCTGTGTTGTTAGAATTACGTTGTCTGCTAGTCCATATTGCACTGCTGTATCCCCTCTTATGGCGGATCCACTTATGGCTCTTTCCGGAATTTCGTTTTCGGATAAGTTTCGGTTTTTTAGTATAAGATCTATCATTTCCCTTTCGATTTTTAGAATGTCTTGTTTTATCATTTCTTCCTCTTCATCGGTTGGTCCTCGCCATGGTTGGTACATGTCCTTGTATTTACCGGTCTTGAAAACGTAATGCTCTATTCCCTCCTCTTTGTAATAGTTTTCTAACGATCTCCAAATGGAGATTACTCCTAGAGACCCCAGGAGGGATTGTTCATATACAAAGATATTATCTACCGGCGATATCGCCAGATAGGCACCGGAGGCCCCTGCTTGATTTACTATAGCTGCTGTTGGTTTTTTGTCGGATAGTGCACTGACAGCTTCCTCTAGCTGGAATGAGCTGTTCACTCCTCCCCCTGGGCTATTCACTAGAAGAATCGCGGCTTCAACGGACTCATCTCTTGCCACTTTTACTACTTTCTCCGAAGTCTGGAAGTTTTCAATGCTTCCCTCAATCCTGACGACTGCAATTTTTTCTCTATCTCTGCTTGGTTCGATACCTTCAAAGCCTGAGATATCCACGTCTAGAAATCCTTGAATGAATATAAAGCTCCACCCAATGATTACGAAAGCTACGACGATTATGGAAGCTATCTTGTATTTATCCATTTTTCTTATCTCCTGATACTTATCTTTCAATTTGTTTATTAGTAAATAAGGGTTATTTTCCACTAATATTCTATCCAATAGCTCCATAATGAGAACTTAGTTTGAGGTCATGTTCTAGAAATAGAAAGTTTAAATTTGTTATCGTTGATATTCCATTCTTTGGAAAAACCTTTTTCTGTTGTATCCTGTAACTTCTCGATTTTGAGTTCTTTTATTCTAACTTCTCTCTTTATGTAGTCTTCTTCCATCTCCAAGAGTTCTATATCTCCCTCTTTTTCCACTCCTATGGAGACTCTGACTCTTTCTTCCATATCTAGATCCATGTCCTTTCTCATTTCCTGTAAACGCCTGACTACGTCCCTAGTTAGACGTTCGGATTCAAGATCTTTGTTTACTGAAGTATCTATTATTACCTCGCCGTGGGGTGAATCTGAACTTATCATATTTTCAGGCAGCGCATCTAGGGTTAGATTGTTCAATCCGACCTTTACTTTCTCTCCTTGTACGGTAAGGCCTACGAAACCCTGTTTTTCGGCCTGTTCTTTCACTTGTTCGTATTCCATGTTATGAAGAACGTTCTCTATTGCTTTTGCCAATTCACCGAATTGATCTTTTAGGGCTTCAGTATCTATTTTGCATTTCAGATCGATGTTATCTGAGAACTCCTCTTCGGTGAGCACGGTTATATTTTTACAATTTAGTTGGCTGTAGAGGATTTTTTCAAGCCTTTGGACGGACTCCTTTAATTTGGGGTCATCTACTCTTATTATGGCCTTTTTTACAGGCCATCTCTTCTTTAACTCTGCCCTTTGACGGGCCTTTGCTCCCGATTCTACGAACTCTTGAACGGTTTCCATGTCTTCTTCCAACCGTTCATTGATCATTCCTTCTTCAACCTCTGGCCAGGCTAACTGATGAACGCTTTGAGGACTCGAGGGTTCTGCTTTCCTCATCATCCGCTGATACGCTTCCTCCGTCAGATGGGGCATGAACGGTGATAGTATTTTCAGAAGCATTTCTAATGTTCTATAAAGGGTCTGATAGACTAACTCTTTTTTTGGGTCATCCTCTTCTATCCACGTTCTTTTTCTGACTAATTTTATGTACCATCGGCTAAGATCTTCAAGAATGAATGATTCGAGTTCTCTAGTGGCTTTGTGGAACTCCCGGTCTTCGATGTTTTCGGTTACTTTTTTGGCGGTTTGGTTGACTCGAGAGAGCAGCCATTTGTCCTCTATTAGTAGGTTGTTTTTCACTTCTTTTTCCGTCATATCGTTAGGGTCAAAGTTGTCAAGGCTCATGTAAGTTGTAGCGAAGACGAAACTGTTCCAAAGAACCTTTTGTAGTCTCTTGGCAACCTCGACCTCGTCCCAGCTGAATCTCAAATCCTCCCAAACTGGACCAGTATAAAGCAGGTAAAATCTCAGGACGTCGGCGCCATATTCGTCCATTATCTCTTCGGGAGCAACAACGTTTCCTAGTGACTTTGACATTGCCCTCCCCTTTTCGTCCAAGGTAAACCCGTGCATGAGGGCTTCCCTGTAGGGAAGGTCTTCAAAAGCTATGAGGGAAGTGACTTGTTGGCTATAAAACCATTTAGTAATTTGATCTTCTCCTTCGACGATGAAGTCGCTTGGCCAGTATCGGTTGAATTCTTCCTCATTTTTTGGATATTCGAGACTGGCCCAAGGTGCTATACCGGCGTCAAACCAGACGTCCATGACGTCTGGTATTCGGGACATCTCCCCTCCACAGTCCGAGCAGCTCATTTTAATTTTGTCTACATCCGGCCTGTGAAGATCCATATCAGGATCTCCGCCTCCAGACCTCTTAAGAAGCTCATCTTTGCTCCCGATTACGGTTTTGCTCCCACAGTTATCACACTTCCAGACCGGCATAGGAATACCCCAATATCTTTGTCTCGAGATACACCAGTCACCAACTGATTTTACTCCGTCTTCGTATCGTTGATTGGCCCAATCAGGAACCCACTTTACCTTTTCGGCGTTCTGTTCTAGGATCTGGGGTTTTAGGCGCCCTATGTCAAGGAACCATTGATCGGTAGCTCTAAATATAAGAGGGGTTTTACATCGCCAGCAGTGAGGATATGAGTGTCTAATTACCTTTTTTTCTAGGAGTACGTCTTTCTGCTTTAAGTCCTCCAAGATAACTTCGTCAGCATCCTTTACGTAAAGTCCTTCATACTTCCCGCCTTCTTTGGTGAATCTTCCATCTCCATCGACTGGACTGAAAACTGGAAGGTCGTTTTCTTGACCTACTTCGAAGTCCTCTTCACCATGACCGGGTGCAGTGTGTACACAGCCTGTACCCTCCTCGATTGTGACGTGTTCTCCCGTGATAACCCTGTGTTCTGCTTTGAAATCATTTTGTTTGGGGACCTCTTCTAAAAGAGGATGTTCGTATCTTAGTCCTTCTAATTCTTTACCTTTGATGAGATCTGTCATTTTGTAATTGTAAATCCCTAATTTTCCCATTACATTGGAAACTAGAGCCTCGGCCATTATGTATGTATTTTCTCCTACTTCCACTTTCGCGTAGTTCAAATCTGGATGTACACAAACGGCCACGTTTGCGGGTATAGTCCAAGGAGTTGTGGTCCATACTAGGAGATATTCGTTGTCTGTATATGTGAGCTTAAAACGAGCGTACAAGGAAGGGTCCTTTACCTGTCTATATTCTCCTCTTACCTCATGTTCTGCGAGGGCTGTTTCACATCGAGGGCACCATTGTATCACCTGCAGTCTCTTTTCCATCAGGTTCTTTTCATAGGCTTTTTTTAGGGTCCACCAAGCGGATTCCAGATAATCGTTTTTGAATGTTATGTAGGGATCATCCCAATCCATCCAAACTCCTAGCCTCTGAAATTGATTGGTCATTATGTCGATGTGTTCGGTAGCCCACTTTTTGCATTCGTTGATGAATCTGTCAATGCCGTATTTTTCTTCAATGTCCTTTTTTGAATCTACGCCCAGTTCCTTTTCGACTTTGACTTCGATAGGTAATCCATGACAGTCCCATCCTGGTTGTTTTCTTGGGCTAAATCCCTGCATAGTTTTATATCTTAAAACAACATCCTTGATGATTTTGTTTATTGCAGTTCCTAAATGAATAGACCCGGTAACATAAGGAGGACCATCCAAAAAGTACCAATCTTCGTCCTCTTTATGGTCTCTTTTTACTTTATCATATATATCCTCGGATTCCCACCAGTCCTGGGTTTTCTTCTCCTTCTCAATTGCATCGTAACTTTTTGGAACCTCTTCTATCATGACTTTCAACCAGTTTTATTTCTCCTTTCATTATTATCCTTTAGTCCTATTTTTAAGTTTCATTTAAAATTATTGCATATTGATCGTCCTTGCTGTTTAACAGGATGAATCAATTTTGCTTTAATGAATCTTTTTCCGGAACAATTTTTGCTCAATTTTACTAAATATGAGAGGTTGTTTAAAGGCCAATGAAATTTAAACTGTAAAGGACTATCAGAAAAAGGGAGGTTTGAGATTGTCGGAGGAACATGAAGTTTGGGTAGAAAAGTACAGGCCAGAGAGCTTGTCGGAAATAGTTGGTCAGGAAACGATAACGGAAAGATTGAAGACTTTTGTTGACAGAGATTCACTTCCACATCTTCTTTTTGCAGGACCTCCCGGCAACGGAAAGACGACGGCTGCTCTTTGTGTTGCTAAGGAGCTTTTTGGGAAGGGATGGCGGAACAACTTTCTTGAGCTCAATGCGTCCGATGAAAGGGGTATAGATACTGTGAGAAATAGAATAAAGAATTATGCTAGGACAAGACCAGTAGGTGATGTGAGCTATAAGTTGATTTATCTTGATGAAGCGGATGCCTTAACTTCTCAGGCTCAGCAGGCTTTGAGGAGAACTATGGAGATGTATGCAGAGAGTTGTAGATTTATATTGGCTTGCAATTATTCAAGTAGGATAATAGAGCCCATTCAGTCGAGATGTGCTGTATTCAGATTCAAGAGGTTAGAGGATTCCGATATATCAAAGGTTCTGAAGGATATCGCAGAGAAAGAGGATATCACGCTAACGAAAGGCGGAGTTGATGCAATAATATACGTCAGCGAGGGTGATATGAGAAGAGCTATAAATGTTTTACAGGCTGCTTCAGCGTTGGGTGAAAAAGTGGACAAAGATATGGTATATCAAGTTAGTGCGACTGCTAGTCCAGGGGAGGTTAGAGAAATGATGGACATTGCTTTGGAAGGGAACTTTGAAGAATCCAGAAAGAAATTGATGAATCTTCTTATAAACCAGGGTTTGGCTGGTGACGACGTACTCAAACAAATGCATAAGGAAGTATTTAACTTGGAAATTCCAGAACCAATGAAGGTTAAGCTTATTGATAGAATTGGCGAATACGACTTTCGGCTTATCGAAGGAGCCAGCGAAAGGATTCAGTTGGAGGCAGCTCTAGCTCATTTAGCGAGACTGGGAAATAGGATGAGGACCTGATCCTAGTAAGACTTTAACCTATTGCGACAAGATGTTTTTTGGGAAGATGCGTGGATTACTTTTAGACAGTGATTATTTGGAGTCTCGCAACCCTCCGTGTATGAGACTTTTTCTCAAAGTAGATGGAGAGACGGTGACCGTATTGGATCCGAACTTCAAGCATTATTTCTTTGTTTCTTCTTCAAGTCCTGAAGATACGAAAAAAAGGATTCTTGATGTGAAAGCGGAGTCTAGGGGGGAGAAGTTCAGCGCAGAGGATACGGAGATAGTGGAAAAAAGGAGACTTTTGCAAGAGAAACCTGTTATAAAGGTCACGGTGAGTGATCCCCAGCATATTAATCCTCTTAGAAAGGAGATTTCGGATTTGCCTGGGGTGATCGATATATTTGAATACGACATTCCACCAGCTAGAAGGTATCTCATTGATCATGAGTTAGTTCCTATGGCTGGTGTTGAAGTACAGGGTGAGAACGTGAGATCTGATGGATGCGAAACGATTCTGGCAACCTCCCCGCCCACTCCTCTAGGAGATGAGGAGGTCGATGAGGATCTTAAGATCATGAGTTTTGACATTGAATCTTATAATCCAACAGGTAATCCCCGACCGGAAGAGGATCCTATAATAATGCTTAGTATTGCTGATAATCGAGGATTTGAAAAAGTTATAACTTGGAGGGATTTCGAATCTGAGGAAGAGTACGTGGAAGAGGTTGAGGACGAAAGAGAGCTGTTGAGAAGGTTTGTTCACATAGTTGAGGAGGAGAACTTTGATGTTATCAGTGGCTACAACAGCGACCTTTTTGATTTTCCATATATCAGAGATCGTGCGGAGGAACTCGGGGTTGAATTGAGGCTTGGAAGGAACGATTCAAAGATAAGCTCGAGACGGAGAAGGTTTGAGACAGTCACGCGCGTTCCAGGACGGCCGCACATTGATATATATGCAATGGTTGATTTTCTGTCCAGAATAGGGGCAATTAAACTCATAGATTATACTTTGGAGAACGTGTACGAGCACATGATGGACAGTGAGAAGCCGGACTTTGATAAAACTGAAATATTTGAGGCGTGGGATGAGGGAGAGGAACTCGGAAGAAAGTTGCTCGAGTATTCCCTTTCTGACTCCAAAGCTGCTTTAGATCTTATGATAGAACTCTTTCCATTGGTTTCCGAGCTTAGTAAAACGGTAAAGCAATCTCTTTTTGATGTTAGCAGAATGACGCCGGGCCAGTTGGTGGAATGGCTTCTCGTTTTCAGAGCTCATCGGATCGATGAGCTCGTTCCAGCGAAACCGGCAGGAAAGGAATTCAAGAGGAGGAGCAAGGAGAGCTACATTGGGGGTTACGTAAAGGAACCCGACAAAGGACTTCACGAAAATTTGGCTGTTTTGGATTTCAGGTCTCTTTATCCTACAATAATAGTTACCCATAACATTGATCCAGCTACGATTGACTGCAATTGTTGTGATTCAGAGGATGCTGTAAGAGCACCGAATTTGGGGTATGAGTTTTGCCAGAATAAGAAAGGATTTATTCCCAGCATACTCGAGGATTTGATAAAGGACCGTGCAGGTTTAAAGAGGAAGATGGAAAAATTGGAGAGGGGAACCCTCGAATATAAATCGGTTTATAACCGACAGTGGGCTCTAAAGATAATCTCAAATTCATTTTATGGGATGCTTGGATATTCACGGGCTAGATGGTATTCAAAGGAGTGTGCAGAGAGTGTTACAAGTTTTGGGAGATACTACATTAAAGAGACGATAAAGAAGGCCGAAGATAGAGGATTTAATGTCGTTTATGGGGATACGGATAGTCTATTGTGTAAGGTTGGGGATAAAGACAGGGATGAAGTGATGGAATTTTTAAATACCGTTAATCGGGATATGCCAGGGATGATGGAATTGGAGCTGGAGGGCTTCTTCAAACGGGGCGTTTTCTTGACTAAAAAGAGATATGCCATGGTTAGCGATGATGGAAAAATGGAAGTCAAGGGCTTAGAGTTCGTGAGAAGGGACTGGGCTGCATTGGCAAAGGATACTCAGGAAAGGGTTCTTAGGGCGATCCTTCATGAGGGCTCTCCGGAAAAGGCCGCTGAAATAGTACAGGAAGTTACAAAGAAGGTGGAGGAGGGCGACGTCAATCTCTCCGATCTCGTTATCCATACTCAGCTGAAAAAATCTATTGAGAATTATGAGACTGAGGGGCCACATGTTGCGGCGGCTAGAAGGATGAAGGAACAAGATAAGGAAGTTGAACCCGGCATGACAATAGAGTATATTGTTGAAAGGGGAAAGGGAAGAATTAGTGATAGGTCAATACCAATTTCACTTTTTGATGACCGGGATTATGACCCGGATTACTACATAGAGCACCAGATTTTGCCGGCTGTTATGCGTGTAATGGAAGTTCTGGGCTATTCGGAGGATCAACTACGTTATGAGGAAACTACTCAGACAAAACTCGGTTCTTTTGATGGCTGATATAACTACTTGTTAGACGCCATGGTTTTTATGGCAGGAATGAAAATTAGATTTCGGTATAGAGAATGAAAGAGGAAGAACTGGAGAATTACAAGAAGTCGGGCAAATTAGCTGCTGATGCCAGAGATTCGGCCGTTGAAATGGCGGAGCCGGGTGAAAAGCTGTTGGAAATAGCTGAAAAAGTTGAGAATTTTATATATGAAGGTGGAGGTGAGCCTGCATTTCCCTGCAATCTTTCCGTGGACGAAAAGGCTGCTCATTATAGTCCCCCCGCGGACGACGAGACTGTTCTGGAGGAGGGGGATCTGCTTAAGATAGATGTTGGTGCCCATATAGATGGGTACATTGCTGATACTGCCACCACCGTATGTGTTGGGAGGCAATCCAACGATATGATCCAAGCCGTTAATGAGGTCTTGGAAACGGCAATTGATTTTTTGGAGCCGGGAGTAAACGTGGGGGATATTGGAGGAGTGATTGAGGAGGCCGCGGAGGAGAGAGGCTATCGCCCCATAAATAATCTGACTGGTCACACTATGGAGCGTTGGTCATTGCATGGTGGAGTTTCCATTCCTAATGTTGAGAAGGATATAGAGAAAGACTTGGAGGTTGGCGATGTGATTGCACTTGAACCCTTTCTTACTGATGGCAAGGGTGAAGTTAAGAACTCTCCGGAAGTTTATATCTTTGGATACCAGGGAAACAAGGGAGTCTCTGGTCGAATGGCCAGACAAACTTTAAGGAAGATTTCCAATGAATATGGTAGATTTCCGTTTGCTGAAAGATGGCTTACGCGAGATCTCTCACGAATAAGACTGCAGGTAACCTTAAGAGAGCTAATAAACACCAAGTCTTTAAGGCCTTACTACGTTCTGACTGAGGTAGAAGAAGGAATTGTTACTCAAGCAGAAGATACTATGGTTGTTACTGAAGAGGGCGTGGAAATAACCACTAAAAAATAAATTGTTGGTTAAATTTTGTTTTTAGTTATTTTTTATTATTCCTTGAAATTTTTCCTTAAGTTCAACCGAAAATTTAGTTGTTTATCTTTTAACTCGTTTGAACCCGGAAAGTTCGACAAATTTTATTCCGAATTTCTTCTCTATTTTATCCAGAAGCAAGTTTATTCCTAAATCATCGGAGGCCATGTGGCCAGCCGTAATTACGTTTATATTTTCCTCGTCGGCTTTTTTCAATTGTTTCTTTGTAGCGTGCATCGCGATTAGCGTGTCAACTCCTGAGTTAACCATTTTTTCTATTAGATTCTCTCCTAAATCGGTTCCGCCGGTAAATCCGAAAACGCCTATTTTTCCTGCTCGATTTTCTTTGTTTCCTGAATGAACTTGCGGCCCCATATCATATTGAAGGGCCCATTTGTACTCTGGAATCTCTAGCATTACATCGATTACGTCTTGTAAAGTCCGGGGTTCTTTTTCCTTAATGTAACCATCCATGAATGAATAGGCGTGATTATCAGTAACGGTGTGTAGAGTAACGAGCGGCTGGTCAAGGAGCTCGGCGGCTCTTGGAACTCTGGAATGGTTTCGAGGATGAATGGCTTTTTTTATCTCTTCGGAACGAGGTTTTACTATGCTTTCTGCTTGTGAGACTGGTATTCCTTCCTTAGAGAGCACATCCACTTGGAGCCCCATGACTTCATGAAGTCTGGCTAAAGCCCTTCCTACTGGATGATGGGCAATGACTCCATCAATTTCCTCTCCGTTTTCATTTAATTTTTCGATAAGCAAAAGGTCTTGTATCTCTATATCAATACCTACGGCCAGTTTATGCACGTCACTTTTTCCCCCATGAATTACTTTTGAATCATCAAAAGGATTTTCGAGCCTTCCTTGATCGTAGGCATCCTTCTTAGGCCCTTCCAGCTCTTCGAAGTTCTTCTTTCTCTCATCCAATAAATCTTCTATCTGGTCTTTTTTTCGTGGATCTTTTTTGATACCTTCCTGGACCGAAAAGCTATGAAGTTCTTTTAACTTTACCATATTCGACACAGGTTAAGTGTTTTTTTCTAATATTTATTGGTTTTTAATTAATTCGTCCACCTATTCACTGGTCTTTTTTGAGTAACAACATCGCATGATCTTTTTCATAGGGATCAAGTAATTTTGAGTCCAACACTTCCATCTCTCTGTTTAATCGCTCAATTTCATTTCTGAAGATTTCTCTGGGCTCCTTTGTTACATCTATGCTTCGGGCCTTTAGAGCGATCATCGCTTTTCCTTCTTCCCTAAGAAAAGCTCTTGAGTTTTCGAGTAATATATTAGTCTGTTCGGGGTGAGCTACGTCCTGATAGACGACATCAACTTCTTCTACTAATCCTCTATAATTCCCGATTTTCTGAGCATCATCCAGTATTGGAGCTATGTTTTCCCTATCTTTGCACGTCATAAGCAAATCTCGTAAGGGTCTGGAGGATATCTCTACACAATAGACCATTCCCTCTTCGCCAACGATATCTGATACGTGGCTTGCTGTAGTACCGCTAGCTGCTCCCAGATAAAGTACTTTGCTTCCTTTTTCCAAGGGTACGTCTTCGATTTCTCTAAGTATTGCTGCTGCGAGCTTGCTTCTATATGGATCCCAGGTCCTGTATTCCTCGCCTCTATACTCTATTAGTTTTTCTTCGTAAACCCTAGTCCCAGGCGATAAGTTTTTCGTCGCGAGTTTTTTGTTTCCATCCTCAAATTCTACCCAGTGTACGCCTTCGAATTTTTCGTGTTTTTTAACTCTCAATTTTACACCTCTAGTTTTCTTTCTTTATTTCTTCGATCCTCTCGTTTAGCTCTTCTTTGAGCTCACTCCCCATGTATCTTCCCGACATAGCATCCACTCTGGCTGCTATTGCGAGCTTACCGGCTAGAGCACGTGCGATCTTGCCCCTTTTGGATTGGGGTGCCGTTCTTATTTCCGGGTATTGGAAAATTATCCCATGTTTTGGAGGTTTTGCTCCTTTGTTGAGGGATCTGAACAAGGCCTTTTCTGCCCCGAGAACTTGTATAGTTGAGGACGGCATTTTAGCTAGTTCATCTAATCCGCTGGCTAGAGATATCAACCTGCCCCCGATTAAACTACCGACCAATTCCTTGATATTTGGAGCAACCTGCTTCATTATTCCCTCTAGGTATTGAGAAGTTTCATTCCTAGCTTCCTGTAGACTTTTGACTCTTTCTATTACTTTTTGAATAGCTTCTATGTCCAATTCGTCAAACTCGGCCCCCACACTGTCCTGCGTAGATTTATATATCTCTTTTGATTTTTCTGCGCTGAGACCTAGCTCTTTAAGGTTTTTTTCTCTGAATTCGCTCCTATGACCAAGTTCAGTAATAAGTTCGAAGTAATCACTGGGCTCGGAAATGTATTTTTCGAGTTCAGGGAAATGAATCCCGTACCATTCCCTTATTCTACTGTATAGGGTGTTGATGGACTTGTCTATTTCATCAATTGCATCAATTGCTTCTATGACTAGTTTATCTCTTTCCGAGGCTTTTCTACGGAGCATCTCTCTGGTTATAAGCACGTTCACTTCACGAATTACCTCGCTTGGTTTCCCAAGGTTGGAGTTTTGAATAATTTCTCTTATAGAACTCCTTACTTTCTTCCCCCCAAAGTTTGGGGTTTTGACCTTAAATCCAGCTTTTTTGAAAGCGTCATTCAACTTCTCAGCAGTTTTTTCAGATTCGGATAAAAATTTTGTATGTCCGTTTTTTAGTAATCTCTTAACGAGCTTGCGATGTTCCTCGGTCACCTCCCCGCTTTTAATAAGTGATAGTTTTCCTGATATTTTTCTTAGATCGTCTTGGAATCTTTCGGAGTCTATGATTTCGCCGCTTTCGTTTACGGCAAATATCCCTACTGGGCATTCCGCGATCGATATGACCAATCAAATCACCGTTATTGTTTTTATTTTCGGTCTTTTAAAGAAGTCTGTATTCAGATCTTCTTTGGGCGTGGTCATATATCTGTATTGATATGAAATCTAATTACGAAAAAGTTAACTTTGGGCCGAGTTGGGGGTTAAGACACTTCAACATTTTATTTCATCGAGCCAATTAATTTGTGTGTATTTATTCTCCGTTTAAATAAAAAACAGAAAAGGAAATTAAATTTGAGTTTGGTTCCTCAATTTAGAGTTTTTCAGTTCTGAGGTCTATCGTGTCATTGATTTCTGGGCCTGTAGAAATAATTGTAACTGGCACTTCTATCTTTTCTTCGACTTCTTCGATGAATTCAACTGCTTCGCTTGTGAGTTCATCGTATTTTCTGGCTCCTTTGTTCCCATTAAAAAGCCTGTCTACATTTGTTACGGCTAGCTGAGTGGCTCCGTTTATGTAAGCAGATCTTTTTGCGAAGTCGAAGTCAAACTCTCCTATCCTTCTTTTGCGGCCTGTTACGGTTGCTTTTTCCGTGAGGCCTCTTTTCTCTGCTTCTTCCTGGCTTATTTCAGTAGGGAAAGGACCCTCACCCACCCTGCTTATGTATGCTTTCAGAACAAGAATAACCTCGTCTACGCTGGTAGGGCCAACGCCTACATCTGCGGCCAGAGAGCTGGCGGTAATGTCTTTACTGGTTACATAGGGATAGGTTCCAAAATAGAGAGAAAGTCCAAATCCTTGGGATCCTTCTATAAGTACATTCTCGTCTTTCTCTATTGAGTCGTTGATTTCTTTTGGTACATCCTTTATGTATGGTTCAAGTTCATCGATTTCGTCTGCAATTTTTATTGAACGGTCTGCTCTTTCAGCGTTTGCGGGTCCGCATCCTGTTCCGGTGGTACCTATTTCGCTTTCTAAATGTTCTGAACTTTGGTCTCTTTCGATGTGCCGTTTTTCGATAATGGGACATTGAGGATCTACGCCAACTCTGTTTTTTATGCCGGTTTCCTCAACTTCTTTGAGAAATATCTCTGGATTTACAAGTACTCCCGGTCCGATTAAAATTTGAGAATTTTCCTGTACAAAGCCACACGAGATTTCTCTGAGTCCATATTTTTCGCCTTTCCAGTATACAGTATGGCCAGCGTTGGGGCCAACTCCGCTCCGACCTATCTTCTTGGGTTCATCCTCAAGGGCGAGATAGGAAGAGATTTTTCCCTTCCCTTCGTCTCCCCACTGTCCTCCGGATACAATGGTACATGTCATCTATTGATCACCTCCAATCGGATTTAATCTAAGTGTTATATTCATGTTCTTATTGTGGACTTATTTTTTTGTCCTTTTCTTATTTTCTCTTTATTAGCCCATTGCTTAAACTAAGCCTGTAGTAAAAATTCCCTTGTTGAAGTCGAGCGTGAAAGCCCAGTGCTTTTCTTTTATTTTCAGGATCCCCACCACATGGAAAGGAAAGGTTTAAAAGATTTGGTTTAAATAAAGATTTGAACAGGAAAAAGTCATAAACAAAAAAAAGGAGGTAAATATATGTCTGAATTACCAATTGCTGCGGTTGACCGCATTATAAGAAAGGCAGGAGCTCGAAGAGTTAGTGAAAGTGCGGCCCAAGAATTAGCCGATGTTCTCGAAGAATATGCATTGGAAATTGCCAGTGAGGCAGCAGAATTAGCTGATCACGCAGGTAGGAAAACCGTAAGAGATAGCGACATACGTTTGGCCGCAAAGTAAGCCAGAAGGTTGCTACATGCTTCTGCATTCCCTTTTTTTTATTCTTTGACTTAGCTACTTTGCTAATTACAATTATAATGAGAATCTATCTTGAAGATATGACTGATTTAATTATTAAACTTAAGTTATTGTTACCATTGTTGTAAATCCTTAATAGAAGCGCGATCAAAGTTAGAAATTGGTTTTTATGATGGATGGAAGAAAGAAGCCTACCGCCGATATGCCTCGATTGTTTGATGTTTTTGATCATCCGGAGATAAAATCTGTTAGAGCGTCTACTTCTATTCGACAGAATGTAGACATCAATAAAATAAAGGAGAGAATTGTCAATGCTCGCCAAATTAGAACTTCGGGAAAAGATGTGATTAAATATGAAGAAGGGAGAGGGAAATATGTGTTAATATTCCCTTCTGGATATGTCCAGGTACATGCTCCAAGTCAAGAGGGGATCAGAGATCTATTAAAGTCCTTGAGAAATGAACTCTATGAGGTTGGAATTTTAAGATAGTTCTTAATATTTTTGATTAGATGTTTTGGTCCCTCATTTAATGTTTAGGAATAAACTTCATATAGAGGAGCAGAGGGGCTTTATTTTTGAATGGGGATAGTTAAATTAGTGAATTGATAAAAAAGTATTTGTGATTTAAATGTCCTCTGTCGATGAAATTGATATAAAAATTGTGAAGAAGTTGGAGAAGGATGGCAGGGCCTCTTTTAGAGAGATTGCAGAAGATTTGGACGTATCCGAAGGCACGGTTTATAATAGGGTAAACCGAATGGAAAAGGAGGGGATAATAAAGGGCTTTTCGGCTCGTTCGGATTCCATGAAGTTAGGAAAAGATCTCGAAGCCGTTATCAATTTGCGCGTAGAAGGTGAGCATTTGGTTGAAGTTGAAGAGGAAATCTCAGAGTGGGAACCAGTAAGGTGTGTCTACGATGTTACGGGCGAATATGACGTTATCCTAATAGCCAGATTCGATACTAGATCCTCTCTTAATGGTTTTATCAAGAAGATAATTTCTTTGGACCACGTTGAGAGATCGGTTACACATTTAGTTTTGAATGTAGAGAAAGAGGATTTTCGGACCTTCTGATTCTTTGTTTATCCCGTTTAATTTTCTAATTTTTCCATTACTTTATTTCTTAAAAGCTTATGGACAAGTTCCCCATCGGCTTTACCTTTTAAACGACCCATGGCTATCCCCATCAAGGCATTAACAGACCTTTCTCCCTCTTCTTCTATCAATTTTTCTTTCTCCTCAACAATCGAAGAAATTACTTTATCTATTTCTCCTTCGTCCATTTTTTCTATTCCAAGACTCTCTATGGCTTCCTTAACTTCTGATCCTCTTCCTATTTCCGTTAAT
>JBKHIS010000013.1:0-19926 GCA_046538535.1 Hadesarchaea archaeon
CCGAAAGATTGAGAAAAGATGAGTCCTTCTTGAGTAGGCACCTGCACCTGAGGAAAGGAAAGTTGTTCCTTTCTGGGTCTAGAAGATCGGCTCTCAATGCTGGGATATCCGAAGAAGAATTCAGGGCATTCAAGGAGGCAGTTCGGAAACTGAACGAGATGAAGGCCGAGGGATATGTCACTTTCGAAAGAGAGAAGGGTCAGGTCATGCTCGAAACAACGGAAAAGCTTTCGTCCAAGATCGAGTCGGCGCAAGAAGGTCCTTCTATAATGGCTTCAACGCCGACTGATCCGGGTGGGGGCAGTAGTGATGGAGTTACCAAGCTTGATGCAAATGTTCATTCGTGGGGAACTTCCTTTGAGGTCTATCTGAATAGTACGGATGCTTCTGTGATAAAGAATAAGTTGAATCAGGGTGAAGATGTAAGTCCATATCTAGGCGCGCTCTTTGCATATAAGGGGGCGTGGAAGCTTGAGATTGTACTTTTACTCTTTGGCATGTATAGCGTTCCTATAAGTAATGGAATAGAAGATCACAATAATGGAACCGGTGTGGTTGTGAGTTTCAATGTCGTCGGCTGGTACGGTGGTGTTGGACTTCCGCCATCTCTCCCAATTCCGGACGTATAATCTCAGTGAAATAGAACAGCGCATATATTTTTTTTATTTTTTTAATTACGGATAGTAAAAAATCTAAAAAGAAGGTAAATAATGATGAAAGGTTGGAAAAAGGACGTAATTCTATCAGTTTCGGTGGCGTTTCTGTTCATATTTCATGCAACGGATGGTAGCTTAATAGAACTCGTCGTTGGGTTGTCAATAAGTTTTTTCATTGCTTATCGATCTTATGAAAAGAAAAGAGGAGATTGGAGCATTGGCAACGATATAAAGGGTAATATTCTTCTTTCTGTACTAATTGGTTTTCTCACTATTTATCTCGCAAAATCATGGAGTGTCGAAATTCATGGTTTTGTTATTGGATTAGGAGTGGCGACTATCATTTTTCTTTTCTATCGGACATATAGGAAGAGTAGAGAGCAATGTTGAGTGAGGTACTACAAGAAATATGCACAGGAGCAAGAAGAGAACAACTGTCAATCGGGATCACAATCTATAATCAAATGTATAATTGAAGATAAAAAGGGAGGTGAGAGATTATGAAAGCTGAGGTAAGGAGAGATGTTTTTCTTTCGGCGGTATGGGCTTTTCTGTCTCTTTTCTGGCTTTATGCCGTTCTGCGTACGATCATACAGTCTGGTCTCCCTACAGTTTTCTGCTTGGGGCATCTTCTATGGTTTTTCTTTCTTTTGCCCGTCGCGCATATGAGAAGAATAGGGAGAATTGAAGGTTGGAGCCAATGGAGGAAGTATGGAAGTTGAAAAAGGAGTTAAAAACATCTTGAAGAGTAACTCATTTTTCCAAGATTATGGCAATTTTTTACACATTTTTCGTGCGCGAAAATGCAGTTAAAGATCAAAAACTAAAAAAATTCACGGGTAAATTTCGGTTGTTTTCCCGGCACCGGCGCCATTTTATCGAAGGACTAAGCAATTGTTTTCTTCTATTTCCCCAACTCCATCTGCTTTGATTTTTTGAAAATTCGCTTTCCTTCTAGAGCTAAAAGGAGAAGAATAAAACGGTATTATCATTGGTGGATCGGGGTTTCCGTACGAATAGATGGGTTCAATGTAGGGGGGTGATTTTTTAAGAGAGGATAATGCTGCTAGGGTTTACGAAAAAAATTAAGCTTCTTTCGTGATGTGACTCATAACTCACGCTTCTATCGAGATATCCAATTCCTCCGCTATCTCCTTGTACCGGTTTCTTACAGTAACCTCGGTCACATCTGCGACTTCCGCTACCTCCTTTTGGGTTCTTCTTTCACCCTTCTTTAGAGCGCCCATGTATATGGCTGCTGCGGCCGTTCCCGAGGGGCTTTTTCCAGAAGTGAGCTTTTTATCTTGGGCTTTCTTTATTATGTCCATGGCCTTGACTCTAGTTTCGCCTGAAATGTTCAGATCGCTTCCAAATCTAGCGACATATCTCACTGGGTCGGTCGGAGGCAGGTATATGTCCAGTTCTCGGCAGATCAATCGGTAAGCTTTGCTGATTTTTTTCTTATCAAGGGAGCTAGTCTCCGCCATTTCCTCTAAGGTCCGGGGGATTTCTCCCTTTCTGCAGGCGAGATAGAGAGTTGCCACTGCAACTTCCTCGATCGATCTGCCTCTTATGAGGTCTTCCTTTACAGCCCTTCTGTATATTTTGGAGGCCATTTCCTGAACTTTTTTTGGCAGACCGAGCTGAGATGCTACCTTGTTCATTTCTCCGAAGGCAGTAGCCAGGTTGCGATCTTCGGCGTCGGAGACTCTGCTTCTCTTGTGCCACTTCCTCATTCTGTGTATCTTACGCCTTTTTTCCGGGGAGAGCTGGTTTCCTTTTGCGTCTCTGTTTTTGTAATCTATCTGGGTGGATAGCCCTTTGTCGTGTATGGTTTCGGTGGATGGCGGGCCGCCGCGACTCTTCTCGTTTCTGTCTTTTTGGTTGAAGGCCCTCCACTCGGGCCCCCGGTCCTTTATCTCTTCTTTGATTATTCTTCCGCAATTCTCGCATATTTCGACGCTGCGTTGGTAATCCCTCACGACAGTATTCTCTCCGCAAGTGGGGCAGTTCTTTTTAAGTTCCTTCCTCTGGCTTTTATCTTCCTTAAAATTCTTACTTTCCATCGCAATAGTTTTTTGTCATCTTCCTTGTTAGGCGTAACGGAATTTTCCTGTATAATTGGTGGTTTCGTCGGCTGGTTAAAAGAAAACACCTTTCGAAGTGGATTTGAGAAGTTGGGAGTTAAAATAATTTAGGAGTTAAGCAGTATTAGGAGGTTGAGCATGAAGGACGATTTTTACGTCTATGTGGGTACATATACCGAGACAATACTATTTGGCACTGGTGAGGTCTACGAGGGAAAGGGAGAGGGCATTTATGTGTTTAGGATGAATCCAGACTCGGGTAATCTCCGGCCTCATTATTTAATAGATGGTGTAAGGAATCCATCCTTTCTTACCTTTAATTCGTCCGAAAATGTTCTCTACGCAGTGAATGAATTAAAAAAATTTAGGAACGAGAGGACTGGCACTGTAAGCGCGATTCGAGTTGATTCCGCTGGAGCGGAATACGATTTTATTAATAAAAGGTCGACTCGTGGAACAGATCCCTGCTACGTAAACACGACTGAAGAGGATAGATACTCAGTGGTGGCTAATTACGGGACCGGCAGCGTTTCCGTTTTCTCAATAGAGGAGGATGAGGCCTTGGGGGAGTTGGTGGAGTTTATCCAACATTCGGGATCGGGTACGGATCCTGAAAGACAGGAGGGTCCCCATGCTCATTCTGTTTATTTTGACTCTGAGGAGAGGTACGCTTACGTCCCGGATTTGGGTTTAGACGAGCTCAGAGTTTACGAATTTCTATCCGATGGGGGCGAACTTGATTATCTAGGAGATAAGAGCTTTGAAACGGATCCCGGAGCTGGACCCCGACACCTTGCTTTACATCCGGAGGGGAAGTTTTTGTATCTTATTAATGAGCTTGACTCAACGATTGTAGCGCTTTCTTTTGATGAGTCAAGTGGTTTAAAGAAGATTCAGAAGGTCCCTGCAACTCCGGTAGATTTTAAGGGAAAAAACGGTTGTGCTGAGGTAAAAATTTCTCCGTCGGGCAGGTACCTTTACGGGTCGAATCGTGGACACGATAGCATCGTCATTTATGAGATAGATCCGGCGACGGGAAAACTTGAGTACGTCGCTCATGAGTCGACAAGAGGACGAACCCCGAGGCACTTCACTATCGATCCGACTGGAAGATTTCTTTTGGTGGCGAATCGTGATTCGGACGATCTGATTGTCTTTGAAATTGAACGCGAAACGGGTGAATTGGAGTTTAGTGGAGAGGTAGTGAAGGTTCCGACGCCTGTCTGCGTAGAATTAATTGGATAAGCTAAATCCGCAACCTTTTCGATACTCACTCATTAATACGAAACGTGTTTTTTGTTCGATGGGCTGGGAGTGGGTATTTATATCCTGGTAGGTTTAAGTACTGATTTAAGTGCAAAGGTTTTAAGAAAAGATGTGAAACAAGGAGGGAGGTATAAATGTCCTCAATTAGTCCTGTTTTATTGGAAGAAAGGGAAATAAACGTTTTATTCGTCGATGACGAGCCTGAAATAATGGAACAGGCAAAGATGTTCATTGGGGGGAATAAAAGCGATATAAACATCGATGCTACTTCCTCACCTGAAAAAGCCATTGAAAAACTGGATAAGAACGATTATGAGGCCATTGTTTCCGATTATAAAATGCCGGAGATGAATGGACTGGACTTATTGCGAAAGGTTAGGGGGGAGATGAAGATGGATATCGTTTTTATTTTGCTGACTGGCAGGGGAACGGAGGAGATCTCTTTAGAAGCTTTGAATCTGGGTGCTGACCGGTATTTGAGGAAGGGGGGGGACCCTGAAAAACGGTTCGAAGTTTTGGAGGAAACAATACGAGGGGAGGTGGAAGAAAGACGCCTCCAAGAGGAGCTATCCGTGAAGAGCAATTTGCTTGAGAGCATGTTCAAGAACTTCCCGGCCTCTCTCTATGTCAAGGACAAGGAAGGAAGATTGCTTGTGGTCAGTGACAGTCTAATGGAGGATTACAGGGACGATGGGTACGAAGGAATTATTGGGAAAACGGACTTCGATTTGATGCCTGAAGAGGACGCGAAGAAGGCTAGAGAAACCGAAATAAAAGTTATGGAAAGTGAGGAACCTGTAACTCTGACGGAGAAAACTGTAGCATGCGACGGAAGCGAATTATACCTTTATACCACTAAAGCTCCGGTTTACGATGAAAAAGGGAATGTGGCGGGGATAGTGGGCATTACTCAGGATATAACTGAGAGAAAGATCACGGGGGAGGCGCTTAGAAAGGCGGAAAGGGAAAAGAGCTGGATTCTTGACGCCACCTCGGAGATGATCATTCATCAGGACCTTCAGCACAGGGTAAAATGGCTTAATAAGGCAGCAAGGGAGCGAACTGGGGAAGGATTCGAGTCCAGGGAGGGAAAGGGCCCCAAATGTTACGAGATTTGGCCAGGTAATGACGAACCCTGTGAGAGCTGTCCCGTCGAAAGGGCTTTGGAAACCGGTGAGAGACAGGAGGAGGAGATTGAGTTTCCCGATGGTAGAATTTGGAGAGTTAGGGGTAATCCCGCCCGCGATGAGGATGGAGAGATAGTAAGAGTCGTGGAGATAGCGGAGGACATAACCGAGAGGAAGAGACTGGAGGAGGAGCTATCAAGGGAGAGAACCTTCTTTAGTGGACTCATGGAGACCCTTCCCGCCTCGGTTTACTTTAAGGACAAGGAGGGTAGATTGATGAGGATAAGCGATTACTATCTGAAACAGCATGGAGCACCAGAAGTCGATTCAAAGGAGGAGATCATTGGGAAGACGGACTCGGATCTGTTCTCTGAGGAACTGGCAGAGTGTTCGAGGAAAGACGAGAAGAAAATAATGGAGACGAGGGAACCGATGGAGGAAAAAGTGGAGAAGAACGTCACCGAGGATGGAGAGGAAGTGTATCTGAGGACCCTCAAGGCTCCGCTCGTAGATGAGGATGACGAGGTCATGGGTATTCTCGGAATTACCCGAGATGTAACGGAGGAGATGGAAGCCAAGGAGAGAGAGGAGTTCCTTCATTCCTTATTGAGACACGATATTAGGAATAAGGCCCAGATAGTCAAAGGGTTTGTTCATTTAATGGAGGAGTTAGATCTCCCCAGCGAGGGAATGGAGTACCTTTCAAAAGCCAAAGTCGCATTGAATAACAGTCTGGAGCTAATTGATAAAGTTAGAACTCTACGGGAGGTCGAATACGAGGAGGCGGAAAAAGTATTGGCCATTGATGATAGAATTGGATCCTCGTTGCAGGAGCTTGAACCACAGGCAAGTGAGGAGGGAATAGAGATTCATTTTGAGAAATGTGGTTGTGAAGTTTTGGGCGGTCCTCTCATTGAAGAGGTGTTTTTCAACCTTATCGAAAACTCGATTGAACATGCTGATTGCAATGACATCATAGTTTCCGGTCGAGAAGAGAGAGGGTACTGCGTGATTTCCATTGAAGATGATGGGAGAGGAGTTCCCGATGAGGAAAAGGATAAGATATTCCAAAAGGGATACAAGGGGGAGGGTTCCTCCGGTTCCGGTTTGGGAATGCGTTTAGTGAAAAGCATTGTGGAAAGCTACGGCGGTAAAGTTGAGGCCAGGGATTCGGAAATGGGGGGAGCTAGATTCGATGTTTACTTGAGGAGTTGTTGACGGTTCCTCTTTAAAGTGGAAATGTATTTTAGATAGAAATAGGAAACAGAGCCGAGGACTTAATCCGTTATTTTTACCAAAGTTTTCGGTCTCGGTCGATTTTGCGTTTCTGCGTTTCTGAAAGCCTTTTCAGCTTCTGAAATATCGTATACTTTATCTATTAGAGGTTCAACCTCTATCCGATTTTCCTCCAGCAATCTTATGGCTTCCTGAAAGTCCTCCCTAAGATACATTAGAACGCCTTTCATGTTGATTTCCTTGTCCTGGACTAAGCCCATCTGCACTTTCGGATCCTTCCCGAAAACTCCAACTACGATGATTTCCCCACCCTTTCTCACGAGATCTATGGATTGTCTTATCGTCTGCTCCACTCCTACAGCCTCGAAGAAGAGTCCAGGAGCCTCCCCTTCCAATTTTGTTTTCAGTTCCTTCTCCAGGTTGTTCCTCTCTGGGTTTACTGTATGGGCGTTGGAAATCTCTTGTGCAAGTTCTAGTCTGGACTGGACTAGGTCGCTAACTATAATCTCCGAAGCCCCGTAAACATCGAGTAGTTGCGTTATTAGAAGACCAATGGTTCCTGCGCCCAGCACGACGGCACTTTCATCCTCTATTTTTTGGGCGAGTCTAACTGCGTGAACGCCTACTGCGAGGGGCTCTATCATTGGAGCCTTCTTGAGATCAAATCCGTTGGATAGGGGAATCACTAAATCCGAAGTAATGTTAAAGGTTTCTGCCATTGCTCCATCGGTCTGACAACCTATCACGCGAAGATTTTCGCAAATATTATATCTGCCGTTTCGGCAGTTATAGCATTCTCCACAAATCAGTTGGGGGATGATTGTGGCTTTTTTCCCTGCCGTGAGATCCTCTACGTTGGATCCCAGTTGGTTTATTCTTGCCCCAGCTTCGTGCCCGGGCACCACCGGCAAATCGATAAATGGATGCTTGCCAAGGAATGCATGTACGTCGCTACCACATATTCCGCAGTACTCCACGTCTAGTTTCACTTCATTTTCCGAGGGGGGCGTGTCGTCGTATTCCTCGACTACCGCTTTTTCGGGCGATTCTATTTTTATCCTTTTCAAAATCACACCACCTTGTGGGGTTAGTTATCTTTTCCCTTCGTTGGCATCGGTAAAAAACTTTCGAAGCGAACCTGAGGCCCTGGAATTAATTTATTGCCTAGCGTTCCTTTAAATGGCTTCAGCTTATGATATAGATTTTTTGTTTGTCTTTTCTAACGGTAAAACTCTTTTAACGGTATTTACTCATATATAGTTGATGGGAGGAGTTTATTATTGGAAAAGGATTGGTAAAATATAGAAGCGTCGTTGGAGATGAGGCCGTTGATAGGATTTATGGCAAAGGCGCCAGAGTGAGGAACGTGCATGCGGTGATGGTGAACTCCACGGCCCAAGGCGGAGGCGTTGCCGAAATTCTCAGGAGCCTGCTACCTTTGATTAATAATGCTGGGCCTATGGTCGGATGGAGGACTCTAAAGGGGCATCCCGATTTTTATAGGGTGACAAAGCGGATTCACAATGCTCTCCAGGGGGAAGATATAGATCTGACTCGGGAAAAGAAGAGAGTTTTTGAAAAGGTGAACGAAGACTTTGCAAAATACACTCACTTCAACCACGATCTCGTGGTGATACATGATCCCCAACCTTTGCCGTTAATAGAAAATTACAGGAGAGAGCAGCCTTGGGTATGGCGCTGTCATATCGATCTTTCAGACCCAGATGAGGAACTCTGGGAGTATCTGAAGAACTTCATAATTCCATACGACTATGAGGTATATCAGCTGGAGGATTTCGTGTGGAAAAGCGGTTCCTTCAAGATAATTTATCCAGCCATAGATCCTCTTTCCACCAAGAATGAGGAAATTGGCAGAAAGCTGATCGACGAATACATGGAGAAGATAGGTATCGATCCGGATGATCCCAGGCCCTTGATAGTTCAGGTTTCCAGATTCGATCCGTGGAAGGATCCGCTGGGAGTCATTGAGGTTTTTGATAAAGTCAAGGAGGAGATGGACGCGCGTCTTCTTCTCGTTGGTGCTTTTGCAGATGACGATCCCGAGGCGGAGGGGATTTACGAAAAAGTGTTGCGTGAGACCGAGGGGCGTGACGACATAACTGTTGCACCGAACCTTCACGATATCGCTGTCAATGCCATTCAGAGAGAGGCCGATGTTGTCTTGCAGAAATCTCTTAGGGAAGGATTCGGGCTGACAGTAACCGAGGCGATGTGGAAGGAAACGCCGGTGGTAGGAGGAAATGTTGGCGGAATACCTAAACAAATTGTGGATGGAGAAACCGGTTATCTCGTAGATCCGAGCGATTACGAAGAGGTCGCTGAGAAGGTTCTTGACCTACTCTCTTCCCCGCAGTTGAGAGAGGAAATGGGCAGAAAGGGTAGGGAGAAGGTGAGAGAGGAATTTCTCATCACGCGACAAGTGGAGGACTGGCTTGACGTTTTCGCTGAATTGGTATAGTTAAATCGTTATTTTTGATATTTGAAGTTACTCTTCCTTAATTCACAAAAGAAAAGGGAGTTTAGGCGTGTTTCTTATCGCATATTTCGATGCTTTATCGTTGCGCTGGATAAGAAGCTTGAAGTTTCGTAGGACGAGGAGAGTCTCTTGGAAGCAGGTTTTTATGAGTTAAAATTTTCAAAATTTTTGCGATTGGTCTTTGTCGGATTTTAGAATCTTATTTGGATTTTTATTTATTCATTTCCTATTTTTGGTACGGAGGATAAGTCCTTTGAGAGCCTTGATTATTTGTAAGTCCTGCCATCATTATAACACGCTTAAAATCGCCAAGGCCATAGGGGAAGTTCTCGATGCTGACATTAGGCCTCCGAATGAGTGTGAACCATCGTTTGTGAAGGATTACGATCTTATGGGATTTGGATCGGGGATATATTGGGGAAAATATCACGAAGATATATTCAGCTTCGTCGAGAAGTTATCGGAAACGTATAGAAAGTATGCATTTATTTTTTCCACCAGCGGGCTCGGGAAGATACCGATTTTAAACGATTATGGGAGAAGGATCCGAGAGAAGCTTGAGGAAAAGGGTTTTCATATTTTGGGTGAGTTTTCCTGTCGTGGACACGATACGTTTTCAGTGTTGAAACTCGTAGGTGGGATTTATAAAGGCAGACCCAATCGTGAAAATATTTTTTCGGCTAAAGAATTTGCGGAGAATATTAGGGAAAAAATAGAGGATTAGAGTTAATATTCTGGGTTTTAGCTTTAATAGGATGGGGCTACTGATTACTTGAGACTTTTTTGGGCATATTTCCATGTTACGGTTTCCGTTATTTCCCCTTGCCCTTGCTTTTGCAGGTAATTTACCTTCCCGGTAAAAGTAAAAGATAAAATGGCCTTACCCCATTAACGAACCATGTCGGATGAGGAAAAATACGAATGGATCGATCATCCTGCCGATGAAGGCTTTAGGGCCTATGGGAACGATCTCAACGAGGCCTTTGAGAACGCGGCATTAGCTTTAAACGACATCATGGTAAACGTAGGTAATGTGGAAGGAATCGAAGAGATCAAAGTAGAACTTGAAGCTAGGGATAGGGAGGCTTTACTTTTTGACTGGCTTGATGAGTTTCTTTATTACTATGACTCTCAGGGATTGGTTTTTAGCGAATTTGAAGTGTCTGAACTTGAGGAAATCGATCAGGGGTATCGCCTGGTTGGAAAGGCTCGTGGAGAAAAATTCGATCCCGATAAACACGGATATGGAACCGGAGTTAAGGCGATTACTTATCATATGATGGAGATCGAGGAGAACGATGTTTGTATGGTCCAAGTTGTGGTGGATGTTTGAGGATTTCCCTGCGAGGGGAGTCACCGAAGTTTACTTAGCACTTATTGAGATATGGTATCGGAAGGTTGGATCGGTAATTTGAGAGGTTTCTTCTCTATTCCTGGCTTTTAGACCCCCATACTGTATGATGGGCAGATATAGAGAGTTTTTCATGATTAAGATGCTTCCATCGGGACTTCGTTGACAGAAGTGTGGTCCTAAAGTCTCATTTGCAGTGAAGTTCACCAGTGGAGAGAATTATTTGTCCCCTGCTGTAAATTGATAATACTTCGAACTTCGTACGATAAGCCTTTTTTAGGGCCTTCCAATAGTTAGTAACACGGTGGTTACGTGGGATGGAAGGGCAAGATTGAACGTATTGATGAGGTAACCTGGGAGATTTCCAAGACTCATAAGAAGGGAATGCGAGTTCCTACCAAAATTTTCGCGAGCCCCAATTTACTTGAAGGAATGAAGAATGACATGACTCTTGAACAGGGCACGAATGTGGCCTTCCTTGGGGGCATTTACAAGAATTCAGTTGTCCTTCCCGATGGACATCAGGGCTACGGTTTTCCTATAGGAGGTGTGGCGGCAACGGATGCAGAAGAAGGCGTTATTTCCCCTGGAGGCGTCGGTTACGATATTAACTGCCTTCCTGGTGATACAGACGTTCTGACTTCGCTGGGTTACAGGAGGAACATCGAGGATGTTTCTCCTGGAGATGATGTCACTGTTATGAATGATTCACATGCAAAGCCGACGGAGGTGATTTTGACCCAGGAGAGAACTGATGAATGCCTCTATAAAATTTCGACTGGCTTGGGTTATGAGATAAAGGCTACCGGCGATCACCCCATTCTTACCCGAAATGGCATGAAAGAGGTCCTGGACCTATCCGAGGGCGAGGAGGTTGCTTTGCATCCCTTTAATGGAGTAAAATACGAAGATCCAAAACCCCATCTAATATTATCTGAATCCGAGTTCAAAGGCCCTATTAGAGAGGAGTTGGAGAAGAGGGGACTCCTTCCGCTTTCGGCTGATAATGAGAAGTTGCCTTATCTGCTGAAAATTTTTGGATATCTCTTGGGGGATGGAACTGTTTACGATAAAAATACGGTCTTCTATGGGAAAAAAGAGGATTTGAAGGAGGTAAAGGAGGATTTGGGAGTTCTAGGATATAGTGCCAAAGTGTATGAGAGGGAGAGAAAATACGATATAGATGGCAAAAAATTTGAGGGAACAGAGTTCCATCTAAAGGCTTCGGCTAGGAGTCTTGTGAAGCTTCTTTTGAAACTGGGCTATCCTAAGGGCAATAAGACTGGGAACGAAATAGAAGTTCCAGAATGGATTTCGAATCTTCCCAAGTGGATGAAGCGACTGTTTTTGGCATCTTTTTTCGGGGCGGAGATGTCGAAACCCAAGACTAGTAACGGTTACAACTTTTACATGCCTGAGGTGAAGTTCTCAAGGAAAAAAGTGGATGGTTCGGGAGATCCCGACTTCCTGTATCAGATCAGTGAACTACTAGAGGATTTCGACGTTGACTCCACCGTTTCTAAGACTAGTGAATCAGATGGGAAGATCATATACAGGCTTTTGGTTCAGGGGGTAACGGACAATTTGTTGAGTCTGTGGGGAAAAATCGGCTATGAATATAACCTTCAGAGAAAGGAGCTAGCAGCCGCAGCAGTTGCCTTCCTGAGGCTGAAGAGATCCGTCAAGAGGGAAAGAGAGGAGATTAGAAAGGAGATTAATGAAAATGAGGAGGAATTGTCGATTGAGGAGCTTGTAAGTAAGTACGGAGACGTGGTAAATAGGAGGTTTGTTGAAAGAAGCCTTTGGGGAGATACATCTGAGGTGAGACCCCCACGGAATTTTGTCAAGTTTGATGAGTTTAAAGAGAATTTTGTGAGCGGGGAAATAGTATTTGACAACGTAGTTGATATCGAGAAAATAGAGCACGGTGGAAAAGTGTATGATTTTACAGTCGGAGACGAAAATCACAACTTCGTGGCAAACGGAATGGTGGTTTCAAACTGTGGAGTCAGACTTCTAAGAACGGATTTCGAGAAGGAGGAGGTCTCTCCGAATATTAGGGACCTTACAGATACTCTTTTCGAAAATGTTCCCTCTGGAGTTGGAAGTGAAAGTAAGGTGGGCTTTTCTAAGTCCGATCTAGACGATATTCTGGAGAACGGGGCTAAATCAGTAGTTGAAAGGGGCTACGGGAGGGAGGAGGATCCTGAGGTGCTAGAGGAGGAGGGATGCATTGAGGCGGCGGATTCAAGTAAGGTCAGCTCTAAGGCCAAGGACCGTGGCAGGTCACAGGTCGGCAGTTTGGGCAGTGGGAATCACTTCTTGGAGGTTCAGTACGTGGACCAAGTGTTCGATAAGAAAGTGGCTGAGAAGTTTGGAATTACTCATGAGGGTCAGGTAATGGCGATGATTCATACTGGTTCCAGAGGATTTGGTCATCAGGTATGTTCGGATAATTTACGCAAAATGGAGGACGCTGCAGGAGACTACGGAATCGATTTGCCGGATAGGGAACTTGTAAACGTTCCTGTTAAGTCCAAAGAGGGTCAGGACTATCTGTCTCAGATGGCCTGCGCTGCTAACTTTGCCTGGGCTAACAGACAGATGATTACGCATTGGACTAGACAGTCCTTCAAAGAGGTATTCGATCGAGATCCGGAAACCATGGGCCTTGATATCATCTATGATGTGGCTCATAATATCGCCAAGTTCGAGAAACACAAGGTTAACGGGAGTGAAAAAGAGGTATGTGTCCATAGGAAGGGTGCTACACGGGCGCTTCCACCTGGTCATCCTGAAGTCCCAAAAATCTATAGGGATGTCGGCCAGCCGGTAATTATACCCGGCAATATGGGGTCCGCCAGCTATGTTATGGTGGGGGCTGAGGATAGTATGGAGAAGACTTTTGGCTCGACCGCTCACGGAGCGGGTAGAACCATGAGCAGAAGGGGGGCCAAGGGTAAATTCTGGGGAGAGGATGTAAAGGATGAGCTCTGGGAAGAAAATCATATTTATGTAAAGGCCACGCACGGTTCCGTCATCGCCGAGGAGTCACCTGGGGCGTATAAGAATATCGATGAGGTCGCCAAGGTTAGTGATAAGGCTGGAATTGGTACCATGGTTGCCCGTTTGAGGCCGATGGGAGTGGCAAAAGGGTAAAGTTTTACTCCTGAATGATTGTTCATTGAACTATGGCGTTTTTTCCACCGAATTCATCTTTGATGGAGATGTGTAAGCTTCCATCTTGCATTTCGATACTTATCTTTAAGCCTTCGCATCTGTAGTTTTCGTTGAGCTCTACTTTTAGATCTTCCAGCTTTGAGTGGGGAGTGGCTCTGATTTTTTCAAGCGTTTTTTCCGCTACGTGTTTTATGCGTCTGAATCTCGGCACCGGGTATGAATATAGATATGTTCCGTATGATGAAGGTCCTCTAACATGTTTTATTTCGCTGTTTAGGTATCCCCGAACTATTAGGCTTCCATCAGGCTCCCAGTGGAATTTCAGGAGATTCTCATTGATTTTCGGTATGTCTGTCTCCACGTAGGGATAGTTCCAACCGCTGCTTATTCTTCGATTTAGGTATTCGCGCACATAACTTTCTACATTTTCTTTGGACACACCGGCACCTCCCGCTCTGTGCATCGCGGTCGTCGTGGAGGTGTAGAGGACATCGTTTAGCTCCCCTTGTATCGTATGATTTGTTGCTTTGATCGTGTCAGATATGGTCATATTTCGAATTTCCTGAGCTTTTCTCTTCCTCACCGAGTGAAGGTGTACGAAAACAAGGCTAGTTCCCACCAAGACGAGCATGAGAAATATCGCTAGTGTTGGAGCGGAACCTTTTCTACCGTCCGTGGCCATTATTTAACTACCTCCAGAGGAGGATTCGAGTAGAATGTGAAACCGGGTTTGTTTTCGTTGTATCTCCAAGTCAAAGCTCCCAGGTATATTTTGATATTTTCTCCTTTGCTTTCGAAGGAAATTTTCCACGCGGGATAGGTGGAAACATTGGTTTTTACACATATTATTTCGATTTCGGGGTTTTCGGTGATACTTACACTTTTTCCGGTTTTTTCTGATCTGAAACCTCTTTCTCTGAGAAGGGAAACGGCCTGGTCAGGGGAATAAATCCAACCTGACTTTAATGCTTCTTTAATCGATGGACTAATTTGGTGTGTGCTAGGTCTGGAAATTTTCTTAAATTCATTCGGAAACCAAGTTTTCTCAATTGTGTTTCCTTCGGTTTCTTTTTTCTGTCCGGTGATTTTTATGGCGTGATTTTCGCCATTGAAATTAACCTCGAGCCCTTCCTGATCCCAGCTGTAGGATTTTACGTCTGGGGTTTCATTCTCGCCCATTTTATTTTCTTTTCGGAAATAGGCGGCCATTATCCCTGTCGCGATTTTTGTATTTTCCTTGGCGAAGTGGTAAAATGCCGGTGTTTTCAGATTCTCTGTTCCTGCTTTTGTGGTTTTGGATGGAGCGATATTTCCGGTGGAAATAATCACGTTTCCTTGGTTTCCGATGGCATTTAGAATATTCCCGGGCTCCGGCAATGCATCGTTTTCTGCAGTAGATAAGTCCACCCCGACAGTTGAGCTAAATTTTTGTCCTTCTAGGTTGCCGCCGGTAAATCTTATCTGGATGGTATCTTCTTCTATCTGTAGTTCGTAGGGGGACCCACCTATCTTCTTGGGTAGGTCATATTCTGTTCTCTCTTGAGGTAGTGCTGAGAAAACTGCCTTGGAAATCCCGTCAGCTATCATTTGAGCTTCTCTTTTTTTGGAGTATTCCCGTTGTTTCTGTAGATAGGTAATTGATATTCCAAAGAGAAGGGCTGCAATCAGGACTCCTAGTACAATCCTCCATATGATCCTTCCCTTTTTATTCAATTTTGACGTAAACCCCCTTTTCTTTCGCTTCGACTGCGATTTGATAGGATCCTGGAAGGAGGATAAGGTTCTCGGTTTCCATATTTAACTGATAAACGCTTTCATTTGCAGTTTTAACTTTGCCTTGGTTTTCTTCTAAGATTAAAGCACAGCTGGGAGGGACTTCAAGACTGAAATATCTTCTTTCACCTGGCGATTGATCTGATATGTAATTAATATTTGTTATTATCTCCTTGGATTTTTCCTTAAAATTCGAAACTTCGTGTTCTCTCTCCAGTTTTTTGTTTACATGAACAAATATTCCGATGAAGAGGGAAGCAAGGATCAGTCCTGCGAATATTTTTAGGACAGTTGACAACTTAAACACCAGCTCGACTTTTTTGGCTTGCTGGTTTAGTTATGATTAAAGGGAGAGGTTTTTTTAAGCGGGAAATTTTTGCTTGCGATGCAGTTGGTTTAATGTGTTTTTTAATTTTCCATTTTTTTGTCATCTTATCGAAGTTTTCTAGTTTCTTCCAAATCAAACGAGGCTTCATTAAATTAAAGTATGTTCCTGTTCCACAGAGTCCGAAAGTTCTTAAAATAAAAACTTTTTTAACTTCAGGGTATCTTTTTGGTATGGATATATTCGATGGCTTATGGGATTATAAGGGGTCATGAAAGAATGAGCAAGAGGACCTGGGAGATATCAGGGGGATTGGACTGAAATTCGATGCCCAAGAAGTAGAAACCAAATTGGAAGTAAGGGATTCAGGCCCTTTGAAAGTTGCAGCTTTTGACTGTTATAGCTGTGAAGGATGTGGATCCCTTGCTTCTAGTGAGTGCTGTGCTTGTGTCCTCCAGAACCTAAGCGTAAAGGAGGAAGTCGATAGAGTAGTATTGAGAGGCGCCTTCAATAGAATATATCAAACTGGTAAAATTTCGGAACTTGCTAAGTTTTTAGCTCGGCTAAAAACGGAAGCCCTTGATAAGAGTTTCTATCTTTCCGAGACCAAGAAGGATAGGTGTGGGGATTGCGTCGACCGAAGATACAAAAAGGTGGAAGGAGTTTGGACCGAGTTTCTGGAGAATTTCGAGGATCTTTCAGTTTTTGACAGGTTAAAGGAGAGCGAGATGAAGTCGGGTGTGTGTGCAAAGTGTTCCGAAGAAAACTTTTTTCCGCTCTTGGAGAGAATCAAAAAAAGTATTGAAGAGTCCGATTTGTATCAAGAATTAAGAAAAACGGGTTTTGAAGGAAATGAGGATTTTAGAGTCCAGCCCTTCTTTGTTAAGTCCTTGTGGGGGGACTTGTATTCGGAAAGTAAGGAAATATTGGATTCTTACGACTTGCCTAACGATAGGGGTCTTGTGCGGATTCACAGGCAAAATGGGAGGCCAGTTCCTTATTATGAACTTGAAATCCCTGAGTTCGACATATCCAAAGAGGAGGCCAATCTTCTTTACGAAGCGTATCGGATGGAAATTTCCACAGCGCCTGATCATGCTCGTTTCGCCAGACCGTCGAGAATGCCTGGATTTGCCGAGGAGTGGTACAGGGCCCTTTTGCAAATCGTGGAGCAGAAAAGTGAATACGAGATTTCCAACTCTAGGCTCTGTGAGCTAGCTGAGATGATATCGAAGTGGCTTGCATATGGGATTCTGGAGCCTTTGAGTCATGATGAGAATATTACTGACATTTACATTGAAGCTCCTCCGGAGTTACAGACCGTTAGAGTGGTCCATCGAAAATGGGGGAGCTGCGACACAGGTATAAGATGGTCCTCACCTTCCCTTTTGGGCATATCCGAGAGACTAGCTTCTAAGCTGGGTCGTTCTTTCGATGAGCCTAATCCTCAACTGGACGTGGAAATTCCTGAGCTAGGCCTGAGATTGTTCATAAGCCGTTTTCCTGCCATTTGGACTAGGAATTCCTGTGCCGCAGCGGTAAGGAGACGTCGGGATAAACCGTGGACCCAGCCGCTTTTCATCGATGAGGGATCCATTACTCCCTTGGCCTCTTCTCTCGTCGGCAATTTGATAAGGAAGGGGGCTTCCATCTTTACGATTGGAGATATCGGAACGGCTAAAACCTCCTATCTCATTACCCAGATTCCAGAGATAGGATCGGGCGAGAGAATTATCGCTTTCCAGGATACTGAGGAGCTTCAGTTTGAGGACTTTATCCGGGAGGGATACGAACTTGAGAATGTTAGGATTTCCGATTCCAACCATTTGCAGAGTCAGATTGACGCATTTCTTAGGGGTGGTGCCGCTTACTGGCTCATAACTGAAGTCCGATCTTTGAAGGCTGTTAAGTCTGCTCTCGCCGCTGCAGCCAGAAGGGGCAGTCAGCCTATACTTTCTACCTTTCATGCGAAGACTAAACGCCAGATGTTTGATCTCATCTGTAATATTATGGGTCTAGATGAGGCTGCCTTCAAGAATGTAGATTTTATAGTTAGGACCAGCAAATTTGAATCCTCGAGTGGAACGGTAAGGAGGGTAACAGAGATTTCGGAAATACTCAAGCACTGGACTAATGATCCTGAGTATGTGACTCTGTTTTCTGATGATAGGAAAGAGGACTTTCTGAAACCCGAAAACGTGCTATACGGTCCGGAAGATCTGATAAGAAGAGTGAATTCCGAAGATCTCCGTGAGATCGATCCTTTTGTTATGGCGGATAGCCTGGATTTTCTCCCATCGGAAGAAGGTGGATCAAAATTTATTCCTAGAATTTGCGATCAGTTTGCTCTGGATAAGAGGGATTTTTTGATTCGGATTCTTTTTGAGGCAAAAATGAAGTCGGAGTTACTAATGCTGGCTAGGGAGATCGGTGATAGACGCTATCTTGAGTTATCCTTTGTAAGCGACTGTTATGGAGAGTACTTCAGTCTTATGAGTGAATATGCTCCCGATTATGATTCAGGATTCTCAGAATGGAGGGAATGGTTGGAGGGAAATATTTGAAGGAAAATAAAAACCTTATGTCCGTTTCAGAAGATGTTAAGGGTATTTTGGAGGCTTTGGAAAGGGATAAAGCGAGAAAATTGAGTATTTACGAAAGAATCTGTAGGTTTTCGAATGGGATTTTCGGTCGTGCTACAGGTGGAATGAACTTGACAGATGAGACAAAAGACCGTTTATCCTGGGCAGGCATAAGAGTGACGCCTTCTGAGTGGTGGTCCGGATTTGTTATGGTTCTCTTGGTTCCCGTACTGTTGTCTCTTCTTCTTTTGTCTGCGAGTGTTTCTATGGGTTTAGATCTCCTATCTCTCTGGTATGTGCCTCTCCTGGGTCTTGGAATTTCGTCTCTTCTGGGTGGATTATTTTACTATTACCCAGCGAGTGCAGCTGATGTAGGAAGGACGAAGGCTAGATCTAAGGCCATAGAAACGATAATGTTAATGAGCTTTTCTCTTCACCACAGTCCTGATTTAAGGGGTGCCGCCGTTTTTGCTGGCACGGCTGGGGAAGGGAAGCTTTCAAAGGATTTGGGAAGGGGTTTGCTGGAACTAGATCAAAAGGGTAATTACGAAACCGTTCGCCAATTGTTCGTTGTAATCGCTCAGCGTTGGGGCGAGATTGACGAGGGGGTAAGGAAAGCAATTTTTGATATTTTGAGGTCCACAGGTGAGAAGGACGAGTCCCTAAGACGGCAAGATGTCTCCAAGGCACCGGAGAGAGTAATCGACAGCGCTGAAAGGGAGCTTAACTCCCAGCTGGATTCTCTCATCATGCCAACTTTAACCTTCATGATTTTTGGCTCGCTTTCGATCGTCGGCCTAGTTGGCCTCTCCCCGATTTTTGGAATGATAGGGGTTGGCTTTATCGATCTCAAGTTTTTCGTTCTGGTCTCTGCCTTGTTGATTGCGGCTTTTCTCTCCTTTACGGTATTGATTGAGAGTCGACGACCCGTTACTGTTCCGCCTCCGAGAATACCCTCTGAAATTTCTGAAATTCCGCCTGAAGGTAAAGTTGAGGTTTTGGGACGTTTTATACCGACGCTTTTTCCCTCCCTGCTGCTAATGACGGTTATATCGTTACCAGGGGTTCTCTATCTAGCGGGAATATCTCATTCGTCTATTATCTCAGGCCCTAACACGCTTTGGATTGTTTGGGGGGTCGGTGGGGGTTTGTCGCTTTATTCTCATTTAAGAGTTGGCCCTAGATTGGGGATCCGGGAGAAGGCTTATGAAGCGACGGACGATTGGGCGATGTCCTTCAATGCTATCGGATCCCGTGTTATGGATGGTTGTCCAATGAAGAGGGCAATGGAGGAGACTTCGGCTCTGCTTTCGGACGGAAAGGTGGGGGACACGCTCGGTCAGGCGACTGAGATGATGAACAGATTTTCAGTGGATCAAAATTATGCATTTTTTGAAACCGGTTTGTATGAAAAAATCTACAGCCCTTTGGTGGCTAGTTTTCTCGATGTGATAACCAAGATACGGAAGGATTCCGAGGAATCGGCGGGTAGAGCCATGATGATGGCCGGAGAGTTTTTAGAAACTCTGAGAGGTGTTGAAAGGAAATTTAAGGAGAGAATTAGTGATGCGTCGAGTAATCTATGGTTGATGGCTGTTGTTCTATTGCCTGTCGTATGTGCACTTTCGGTCTGGATAATCGATTTTATGGGCGAAATATCAATATCTACATCCGAGGTGGCTAGAAACGCCGGTCTGGCAAATCTTCCTATACTGTCTAGCCCTATGGAAAGCATGGAAGTTTCGATTCTTAAGCTGATCATGGGTATGACGGTAATTTTCTTGAATTTGATTGTTGTTAGGCATATTTCCGTGATAGAGGTCGGGAGAGACAGAATAAAGCTGTG
>JBKHIS010000052.1:0-7914 GCA_046538535.1 Hadesarchaea archaeon
CCACGTGTTACTGAGCTATACGCGGGGCAGCCGAACTGCCCTCCGCTAGCATGGCTTAGTCCGACTCCCAGAGCGGTAGCCTCCGGCAGAATCAACCGGAATGGCCATACGACCGCAAAAAGCTATGGCTTGGGGATACCACTCAATAGGGGAGTGGGTAAGGGTGTCAGACTTATCTTGGACCCAAGCTTTCCCGGTAACCCGGCATGTTCAGGTCCACATAATGTCCCCATACCAAGAGCAAACAATCCTTCATCGCAGGCGGATATTTATACCCGCTCGGATCGACGCCGTTTCCCAGGTATGGGCATTCCGTTATATGGTTGGACCTTTTACTTAAAGCTTTCCAAATACCAAAAAACGTGGTCAAATACGGTAATTATTGACAACGGAGATTAAATCATGGGCTTAAAAAGGGTTTCTAATACTTGATAATCCTCGAATCAATGGAGAATTTAGAGATTAAATCCTTGCCGGGATAAATGTCTTCCTTTAGCTTTTTTGTCCGCTTCAACTTTCTTTCTCGACCACCGCTAAGGAATTTAAGTAATTTGTGGAATTTTTTTGGATCTTCTGTTCACCAAATATTTTTTTGAATTATTTACTTAATGTGCATCTCCTTTTCGAAATATTTCTAGAATCTCAGGACCCGTAGTCACGATTCCTTAGCAGATTTCTTCAAATTTCTTTCATCTAGCTTCGGTCCAATTTTTTCAAGTAAATTTATCTATTTCGCCGACATTATAGCTATATCTTTGAACTGCTTCTTCCCTACTAGTTTTTTTGCGTCTTTCAAACAACCAATTCCTATTGTTTTTCAGTCCAATACGCCTATTCCAAGAACCTATTTCATTTTTCTGAGGTATCTTCTCGTGCCCATAGCTTCCTGTCTGACTACATGATCTAACAGTGATTTCAGAAAATTGCATCTTTCCTCTTGTTTATGTTTCTAACAGCCTTGTGAGAATCTAATTTTGTAGGAGAATCGCCCATTCGAAAAGAAAATTCTTTGATTAGCCCATATTGGAAGCTTTCTTTGCACCTTCCTCAAAAACTTCCCAGTAAAGAAAATAAATGGAGAAGTTCTCAACGTCATCGGCATTTAAAACCCCATTCAGTTCGACTATTGAATTTAGACATGAGCTGGAGCTGACTAATATTCGCTCGATTTGATAAGTTTTTGAATAATGCCTCACAGAACCAACAACAAACATAAATTTGGCGAACGCTATCGAGTAATACTAATAGAATCCACCATTGAAAATATTGTACAGAGACAATGATAAAATGGGCAAAGGAAGCCGGAGGGAAAGGGAACTCGTTAATTTGCTTTGGGAAAGCGGCTTCGCAGTTATGAGGTCTCCTGCTTCTGGTTCTGGAAGAAAACATCCTCAACCGGATGTTCTGGCTAGTAATGGAGATAAGGAGTACGGTATTGAGACTAAATCGAGTTCCTCAAACGCAATCTATGTGAAGAAAGAGGAGGTGGAGAAGCTGGGGGAGTTCTGTGATAAGTTTGGTTGCGAGCCGCTTATAGGAGTCAGATTCGATCGCCAAGGATGGCTTTTTGTAAAACCTGATCAGTGTGTAGAAACCGAAAAAAGCTTGAAAATTACGAAAGAGGCGACCGGAATAGTTCTTGTAAAGGGTGAGGGTTTTAGAAAACAAAAAAGGATATGCGGCTGAAAATGACAGAGCTTAGAGGATTGTGAGAAAATTGTCTTTAATGTTTCCCTGATGTTATTTCAGCTTAACTTTCAAAAACATAGATTGACACGATAAGTTCGTGTAAAACTTAAGTAAATCGGCCGAAAACTCTATCAATAGAGGTATTTTAAGGAGGGCCCGTGGTCTAGTGGCTATGACGTCGCCTTCACGAGGCGAAGGGCGAGGGTTCAAATCCCTCCGGGCCCACCAACTAAGGCGTATAAATACCAGAATTGATTCGGATATTCTTTAGGATTTTGATTTATGAATGATGGGACTCAGGTTGGTATCTTCTTCAAATCAAGGATTTAGCAAATTTAAATGAGAAAATGTTACAAATTAGGTCTGGTCTCTGTGTTTGTAAGCATCCGCACAGTGTTCACAACAAAACGAAAGAACATCACCATCAATCTCTTCTCTAAATACCTCTTCTTTATTCTCGTCCTCGGGATGACCTTCAAATATCTTACATCCACAGTGCTCACACACCACAAGCCAGGGATCCAGAATCTCGTAAATCAAGTTATAAAATTTCTTAAGTACTTCAGAAAAGGTTTGCTCCCCCTTTGCAGTTATTTTGTAAACTTTTCTAACTCTTCCATCGACCTTCTCTTCTACAGATTTTACAATTCCTTCATTTTCAAATTCTTCAAGAAGAGGATAAATCTGTCCAGTGGACGGCTTTTTCCCAATACGCTCTTCTACCACCTTCATAATTTCATAGCCATGTCTAGGTTTTTGTGACAAAAGAGCGAGGGTATAAAACTTTGTAAGGCTGGTCAAATAGTCGGATTTCTTCATTTTTTTCCCTTTCTCTTAATTAAATTGTGCAAAGATAATAATTTTTTGGCAAATTACACTCGGAGGGAACGATTATATACTTGGACCAAATATTTTCAAGATGGTAGTTCTCAAGTTTTTGGAAGTTCAAGTTTTTTGTGTTTAAAATTTTGAAACATGAGGTATTGAAGAATGGATGAATTTAAAAAACTGAAAGAAGAAGTAAAAAATTCATTAAAGGATTTCGGGATAAGAAAACCCACTTTAATCCAAAGAAATGCGATTGAACCAGTCTTGAATGGAAAAAATGCGCTTCTGATAGCTCCAACGGGTACAGGAAAAACTGAGGCGGCGCTTCTACCCGTTTTAAGTCAGTTTTTGGAACAAAAAAGAGAAGGAATTAGAATTTTGTACGTAGCTCCACTAAGGGCTCTCAACCGGGACATTTCCAAGAGGCTTCAGAAGTGGGAAGACATACTGGATATTGAGATTGGAGTGAGGCACGGCGACACGGAAAAGAGAGAAAGGCGGAAACAAGCTCAAAATCCCCCTGATATGCTCATAACTACCCCTGAAACCCTCCAGGCAATCCTCCCAGGAAAAAGGATGAAGGAGCACTTAAAATCAGTAAAGTGGGTGGTGGTGGATGAAGTTCATGAACTCGCGGAGAGTAAGCGTGGCACTCAATTGACTCTTGGACTTGAGAGATTGAAAAGATACTCTGGAAAGTTTCAGAGAATCGGACTTTCCGCCACGATTGGTAATGAGAAGGAGGTGGCTAATTTCCTATCGGGGACGGCGAGCAATACTGAAGTAATAACCGCTGTGTCTGAAAATGAAATGTCTATTGAAGTAGAGGCCCCACTGCCAAACGATGACGATATATCCATTTCAGATGAGATTAATGCCGATCCCTCGACCATGGCAAGATTGAGAAGAATAAAGGAGTTACTAGAGGAACATGGTTCTACACTTATTTTCGTTAACACAAGGAAAACCGCTGAAAACCTCGGTTCCAGACTCAGAATGTGGGATGAAGAACTATCCATGAGCGTGCACCATGGATCTCTCTCAAAAAATTTCAGGGTCGATTCCGAAGACGAATTTAGGACTGGGGACCTAGAAGCTTTAATTGCTACATCCTCTATGGAATTGGGAATAGATATAGGAGCGATTGATTTTGTTGTACAGCACAGGTCTCCAAGGCAGGTAAAACGGATGATTCAAAGAGTAGGAAGAAGTGGTCATGGTGTGAGCCGTGAATCCAAAGGAGTGATCATCTCTACTGATCCCGATGACGCTTTAGAGGCGATTTCTCTCTCTAGGAAAACATTAGCAGGGGAAATTGAGTCGACAAGAGTTTTTACTAAATCTTTAGACGTCCTCTCTCATCAGATAGTGGGCATGAATCTCGATGGATTAAGAAAAGCCGACGATATATTTCAGTTAATTAAAGATGCCTATCCCTATCGTAATTTGACAAGGGAAGAATTCCATAAAGTTTTGGAACAATTACAGAACGAGGGCTTGTTATGGCGAGGGAACGAGGGAATTGGACGCAGTTCAAGAACTTGGAAATATTATTATACTAATCTTTCTATGATAGTGGATATTAAAAAATTCGATATCTTGGACATCTACTCCGGGAAGTCTATAGGTTCATTGGACGAGGAGTTCGTGGTGGGTCATATTGAACCCGGATCCACTTTTATTTGCAAAGGGGAGTCTTGGAGAGTAGTGGAAGTGGAATCCGATCAAGTGCGAGTTGAACCTACCGAGGACCCCTACGGTGCGATACCTGCTTGGGAAGGAGAACTTATACCTGTGAGCTCAAGCCTGGCTCTCGAGGTAGGTGAACTTAGAGGACTCATAAGAAAATATCTAATGGAGGATCGAGATAAGAAATGGATAGCTCAAACTCTCGAATCGGAATATCCCTCCAATGAAGGAACCATGGAATGGATAGTGAACTTACTCGATAAACAGGCGGAATCAGTTGGATTGCCCACAGATAAGGAGATGATCATAGAAATTTACAGAAAATTTGCCATCTTACACGCACCATTCGGTACAAGAGTGAACAGAACCCTAGCTGAGATCCTTTCAGCGTTGATTTCAACGCGGATAGGCGAAAGTGTCAGATTTAGATCCGATTCATATAGAATAGCATTTAAATTTCCTAGCGCTAGAGATGCCAAGAAAGTAGAGGACGCTTTGAGAGATTTAGAGCCCGAGTTCGTGGAACCTATCCTTAAAAAAATATTGACGGAGACATCTGTTTTCATGTGGCGACTGTTACACGTGGCGAAACGCTTTGGGGCAATTGACCAAGACGCTGATTTTTCCGAGATAAGCCGAAAATACCTCAAAACATTTAAAGATACTCCTCTGTGGGTGGAGGCTCAACAAGAGATCCTCCATGAAAAGATGGAGGCGGACGGACTCAAAAGACAGTTGGAGAGGTTTAAAGACGGAGAACTCAACCTTGTTGTGAAAAGCACAAATGAACCAAATGGTCCGTCCCCAATGGGTCTATCTATTTTAAATGAACTTGCGAGAAGCGGAGAAATCGCAATGCCGAAAAGAGCTGAAAGGAAGATACTTGAAACTTTAGAGAGGCGACTTAAGAATCGGCAAGTTAGATTATATTGTCTTAATTGCTTGAATTGGTCTACCGTAACACGTGTAAGGCGTTTGGAGGATAAACCTGAATGTAAGAAATGCGGTGCAAGACTTTTGGGTTTGGTTTACACCAATGACGCTGGGATTAGAGGAATTATGAAAAAAAGAAGTAATAACGAGAGTTTGGATTCGGAGGAAAGGAAAAAAGCAGAAAGAGTAAAGAAGTCGGCCGATCTAATCCTTACGCATGGAAAAAAAGCGATTTTAGCCATGGCAGCTAGAGGAATAGGCCCAGAAACTGCTTCCAGAATATTGAGGATACAGCATAAAGATAAAGTGGACTATCTGAAGGCAATTCACAAGGCTGAGAGACAATATGCTAGAACTCGAAGGTTTTGGGATTGAAACACAAATGTATTGTGAATAGTCGCTTAAACAATTTCTAAACATGATAAATTATTTGCCTAAACCAACGGATTTAAGAAATCCAGACATTAATCCTGACTTCTCCACTGGCCTTATTTTTATTGTGGCGGTGTCCACATCTTCAAATCCAAATTCATTTTCTACTTTAAATTCCAGAGTAACTCTTTCTTCCGATTTTGAATCAGGAGCTTTAAAAACTGGTTCACTAGTGTTCTCGTTTTTTAATTCCGCTTTACCAGTAGGATCGTGATCGATCGACCATGTGTAAAATAAATCATCAAAATCGGTATTCCCTACTTCTTTGCCCTCTAATTTTATAGCTTCACCTGCATCAACAGAATAAGGACCTCCTGCATCAGCTACAGGGTATTCCTTTGATGAAACTTCTGACTCTTCAGTTTCCTCATCTAAAAGTATCTTTTTCCTCCTGCCACTTAGCTCTCTAGAAATCTTTTTTATTTTTCTTGAAGCTGGTGATCTTGGAATTCTTTTTAAAAGTAAATCCCCTTCATTTAGTGATCTACCCACCCCATCATCCTTTGGAATCACTGATAAAACTGGAAGATCAAGTAACTCGCTAATCTCCTCCCCGTCCAGTTCATAGCTTTCTCCTTCAACCTTGTTCAGAATAACTCCTATGGGAGTTAAACCCAAGAACTCCCCGGTTAATTTAGTTTTGATAGAGTCAGATATAGCCGTAGGTTCGGGAGTGGTAATAAGAATAAGTTCTTCGCCAGACTTCAACACCGAGATAGTTTCCTTCCTCAGACCACTAGGGGCATCTATAATCACATAGTCGAAGCCTTTTATCTTTTGTTTTATCATTTCTGGAAGCTTTGAAGAGCGTGTTCTACGCATTTCAGCTAAGGAGAGAGAGGCTGGTAAAATCTTAAGGTTTTCATTTGGGCCATCGTAGATGGCTTCTTCAATGGGAAGATCATTAGATAAGATGTCGTTCAGATAAATGGAAACGCCCTCTAAGTTAAAGAAAAGTGCTTGGGTAGGAGAGGTCAAACTTCCATCGATTATGAGTGTAGAAAAACCAAGCTCTGCAAGAGCAAGTCCTAAATTTGCAGTAATAGTGCTTCTCCCCACACCTCCTTTTCCCGATCCAACAATAATTGTTCTCATATTGCCTCACTACCAAATAGCCAGCATTATTAAGTATTTCTTTTTACTATTAAAAATTGTATTTCTTTTGTGTCTTAATCTGGACGTTAATTTTAGGTATCTTGTTCGAGTTTAGGATCTTTCTTTCTATATTTACCTCAAATCGTCATAAAGAAATCTGCTAAAACTCTTGCAGCGTAAAAAACGCCAACGGCGCCAATCATAAAAGGTCCAGAGAATATTACTCCCTTCGAAAGTTTTCCGTACCGTATCACTCCTACGGCCAGCGAAGTGATAAAGGCCTGAATAATAATGAAGATCGGAAGGACTATATAAATGGAATCGGGGAGCGCATCCCCTGACATACCACCACCAAAAAGACTTCCACCTCCCCCCCCAGACTGGACAGCAAACATGTCGCTTACTGATAAAACAAGACCGGAAATCAAAGGTGCTACAAACAAAGTAGCTGCTAGGAGGAAGAGTACCTGTTGCATAGTAGCCGCCCTCCTCTCCCTTTGGAGCGTCTGAGTCTCCCTTATATCACCGGAGACGGCCTCCATAACGTCTGCCAGCTCAGCTCCTCTTTCCATACCCTCTACAATGAGAAAAAAAGCTCGCTCCAGCAGATCGGATTTGGATCTTTCCGCCATTGCTCTAAGCGCATGGCGCATGGATCTCCCCCTTTGAACTTGGTCTATAGTCCGCTCGAATTCCTCCGACAATGGCCCGTAGTCTGATTCAGATATATCTTCAAGAACAACATCCATACCTACTCCAGCCCTGAGCACATTGGACATCTGTCTTAAAGCATCAGGTAGGGCGTCTTCTATATCGTTAACTCTTCTTTGTATCAAAAAATAGGGGATTATCATAGTAATGAGCACAAATATTAGGACGAAACCGACAACTCCATATAGAAATTCGGGGAGGAGGGGCAATTGAATAAAAAAGGATAGTAGCCAAATGGCCAATCCCGCTGCTAGTGACATGAAAAAGGTAATTCCACAGTATTCAGGGCCTGAGAGAGCAATATATGTTGATCTAAGTTTATCGTCTGTACTTAATAGAAAAGAAGTTGGAAATATTTTTTCAGCGAATGCACTAATAGCATTCAATATCGACATCTAATCACACCTCCGGCTCCATTCTTTTGAAGATAATCACAAGGTAAAAAAGCATGAAAGGGAGTATGCCAAGGTAAAGGAGATTCATCATGGTGGGCGTGAGAAATCCTCCACCTATAAAGTTGCCAACGATCATTACTAC
>JBKHIS010000053.1:0-7868 GCA_046538535.1 Hadesarchaea archaeon
CTGCTTCTGGCCTCAGAAGTCAAAATCTGACGGAGCATCTGTTTTTTTATCTGCTCCATCTGTTTCTTTTTCTGCTCCTGCTCCTCCTGCCTATCCTCCATCTGGGCCTTCATGTTCTCCATTTTTTTCTTCTTTATTTCTTCCAAGTCCTCGTCCATAATCAGGCCTCCTCAGAAACGAGTCTATTTGACAATCTTTCAAGAAGAGACATGCCATCGGGTGCTATCTCTCTCCCCGAATTGCTCTTCTCAACTAAGCCAGCCTCTTCCAGCTGCTGGAGAGCAGTTCTCACCACTTTACCACTTCCCTTTCTAAACCTTTCGGGTGCTGAACCCCTCTTTTTTCTTCCGCCGTAAAGGGAACGTAACCTTGAAACACCTATCGGTCCCCTTTCGTAAACGTTCCTAAGAATCGAGGCAGTCCGAAGGTACCACCAGTCAGGTTGTTCAGGTGGTCTTTCCTTATGTGACCCAGTTTTCACGAAGTGGCTCCATTCAGGAGGTTCGACTTCCTCCCATCCTTTGAGCTCCTCACTCAATTTCTCCGTGAGTTTTTCCGGATGCACGTCCTTTATCGACATATTCTCATTCACCTTGGCTCTTCAACCTTTTTTGAACTTTTCCCACTATTCCTAACCTAGAGCTAGGCTTAAAGACTTTTGTGTAATCACAATCGCTTGAATGGTTACAAGAACCAGCAAGCGATCTATCACTTACTTTCCTTATATGGTATCCTTTTTATATATCCACATTCTTCACACGTTATTACGAGATGAGGAGGACGCTTAGAACTGATCCTAAATCTGCAGGTCTTCCCGGGGATCCAAACTGAACGGCATTTACGGCAAAACTTCCTCTTTAAGCTATCCCCCAGGCGAAGATTACATTTAGTTTTAATTTTCCAGGCCAAATCCACATATCTATCAGCAAGAGCGGGGTTATCTCCGTGTATCTCTTGGGCAGAATTCAGAAGCTTCTTCACTCTTTCTCTAGCCAAATCCTCAATCTTCGACATATATAACTCACTCCACTAAGTATGGTTTCGAGAGAAATTATTTTTATCTAACTCAGCTTTTCCGTGGACCATAAGGCCAGGAGGTAAACTCCTCCTCATAGATCTGTATTACGTGACCAACTACCGTAACGGAGTTTAAAGGTTTAGGATATATACTGACAACGGAATCTGAAAGGGATTCAACGTTTGAAATAAAGTCTCCCTTCGGAAAGCCTCCGATCACAGCACAGAGGGGGTCCTCACTCGAAAAATCGTGTTTACAGTTTGTCTCCGTTAAATCTACACCTTTCGAAGAAAAAATAAATGTCCTCTCAGGCTGGATTTCCTTAACAATGTCCTTCAGAGATGATTTTTCAAGCTCCATAAGCGGATCCCCTGGAGGAACTCCACCCTCCTTGAAAAGCTGTTCTATCAAACCCACAAATCTGTTAAATGACCGCGGAATCCTAGTTTTCGGCTTAACCTTTATTACTTCATCATTTCGAGTATGGATGTACAATCTCAACATATTGTCCTTATTCAGTGGGCTCTCTAGAGCATACAACATACATACATGAACTAAATCTGGTCTTCCTCTTCTGTAAGAATCCACCATTTCTTCCATTATGCCGTGATGATAATTCGAGTTCAATAAGATCTCTGTTGGATCCTTTCCTCTCTTGCGGGCTTCTTCTCGAATTAATGGTTCCCCAGAAATCTCTTTCGGAACCCTTTCCAACTCGGAATCCGCGAGAATAAGATGTAGCATGCTTAAACCAATATACCTTACGTAATAGATTTTTAATTAACTCGGGTACAAACCTTTTTCAAAGAAACACTGAAAACTGATTCCATGTTCTTTCCAATAAAAGATGAAAATCCAACCGAAATTAATCCTATTTTGACTTATTTATTAATCATCATAAACGCAACAGTATTCATCTATTCAATTATTAATGGAAAGCTCCCGGAAATCGCCCAGAACTGGGGAATGATACCTAAAGAGATAGTAGCCGGAGAAAATATTCACAAGATATTTACCTCAATGTTCATTCACGGTGGCATATTTCACGCACTGGGTAATATCTGGTTTCTGTTCATTTTCGGAGACAATATAGAAGATCTTTTCGGAAGGTCCGAGTTTCTCGTTATATACTTTCTTTCCGGTATCATCGCCGCTATGGCTCACATAGCATTGAATCCTGGATCAACGCGTGTAACGATCGGAGCTTCAGGAGCAATATCCGGAATTTTGGGTGCATATATGGTGAAGTACCCAAGAGCCAAAGTCCTAACGCTCGTGTACTGGCTAATAATTAAGGTCCCGTCCATAGTTTTTCTGGGAGTGTGGATCCTAATGCAATTTGTCTATGCAAGCTACACAGTAATCGCAGGGGTTAACATCGAAGTCGCCTACTGGGCTCACGTAGGAGGATTCGTAGCTGGAGTTTTACTGGCCCTCACCTTCCCCGAAAGAGAGAACGTTCCTAGACGCAGACACTTAAGTTATAATGAAGATTTCCTATGATCTTTCTGGAGAACTGAAAATACACAAAATGTTAAAGATTTGACTTGATAGATAGGCGATGGTCATGGAAAAATTCAAAAGCAAAAAGCTATACTCTATAACAGCGTTAATTAAAGAAGGGGAGCGCTCTTGAAAGATAGGGTGATTGCAACAATCGGAATCTTGCTAGCCCTCCTTAATGTCGTCATACCTTACCTCTTTTTCAAAAACACAAGTGACTTCTGGATTAATTACTTGTTCTGGATCCTGTTGACTCTCTCAGTTGTAATAGCAGGAACTTGGAAAATCCGGAAATGGGGTGAAAAATGAGACCGTTATATATCTACATCGCAGTTGTCCTATGGGCGTTATTCGGATTTGTAATTGTATATTTCGCCCGACAACACATGGAAACCTCCCTATCGGATTACTTCGTTGCTAACAAAACCGTTGGTGGGTTCATCTCCGGCATGACCTACAGCGCAACTACCTACAGTGCATTTATGATGGTTGGATTGGTTGGCCTCGCCTATACCTCGGGCGTTGCCGCGCTTGGATTCGAAATGACCTATCTGATGTTCACTATAATTCTCCTCTATCTCTTTGCACCTAAATTCTGGCTTGCAGGTAAGAAATACAATTACATCACGCCTCCGGAACTGCTTGCAGACAGGTACGAAAACAAGTATGTGGGTGTAGTGGCCTCTGTGCTGGCCCTCACCATGCTAATCCCTTATGCGTCAGTTCAACTTATGGGAGTGGGTTATTTATTCCAAGGACTGAGCGGAGGAGAAATTCCATTCATGGGAGGGGTGCTTATTATGGCCGCATTCAGTGGAATAACCGCCCTCTGGGCTGGTTTCAGATCGGTCTCCTGGACGGACGCTTTCCAAGCTATGACAATGATTATCACAAGCATCTTTCTTCTGTTTTTCGTCTTTTTCCACTTCTTTGGTTCGCCTTCTGGATTCATCTCCACCATATCCACCGGATATTCGGAGCTGTTGGAAATCAACTGGGATCTCCCTAGATTTATTGGACTCTCTCTTCCATGGGCTTTCTTCGCACTGAGCAATCCCCAAGTCTCCCAGAGAATGTTCGTGTCCGAAAACGTTTCAAGTCTCAAGAATATGATAATCTATTTCGCAATATTTGGATTTATATATACTATCATTACTACCCTGCTGGGATTTTCAGTTAGGGGCATCCCTCTCGAACTTTCCAATCCCGATAACGCAATGCCAGAACTCCTTGCAAGGGTACCAACCGCGTTGAGTCTGCTGGTATTTGTGGGAATCTTCGCTGCTGCGACTTCCACACTCGGATCCATAGTACTTACCCTTAGCTCAATAAGCGTGCTGAACATTGCCAACTCTCTAAATCCAAAAATTTCGGAAAATTCAGAGCTCATAATCGGTAGACTGGTCGTTGGAGGCCTTTTGATAGTCTGCATACTCTTCGCTCAAATGCAGCTCGACCTAATCACCATACTATCTAGCATGGCGTCCGGAGGGCTCTTAGTTTCCGTTCCGGCCTTCATAGGTGCATTTTACTGGAAGAAAGGATCCGACCTCGGTGCCATCAGCAGCATGGCAGGGGGAGGAATTCTGACGGCTTTTCTATATATTTCCGGCTGGTATCCATTTAAAATATGGCCTCCTGTCTGGGGGCTCCTGACTTCAAGTTTACTATTTATAGTCATAAGCTTACACTCGAAGAAACCTTCAAATGCAGAGAAATTCATAGACTTCATAAATGAGAAAAGCAAGGAGATGAACTTTTAGGTTGAAATACCCACCCACTGCTTAAAAACTAGAAAAACCTATTAGCTTCACAAGAAAAGTGATTGAAAATGAAACTAAAAGACGAAAAAATAACCCGAGCAATCGTTGAGGAATACATGGAATCTTTCTTGGAATCCACTGATGTTGACGTCTGTTTGGCAGGAGCAGGCCCAGCAAATCTAACTGCTGCCAAATACCTCGCCGAAGAGGGAATACAGACGGTTATATTCGAAGAAAACCTGAGTGTCGGAGGAGGAATGTGGGGAGGAGGAATGATGTTTCCCAGAATAGTCGTCCAAGAGGAAGCCAAGGAAATACTAGATGAGTTCGGTATAGAACATCGAGAATATGATGAGGGATACTTCGTTGCAAATAGCATAGAGGGAGTATGCAGACTTACCACAGAAGCAATAGAAGCTGGAGCCGAAATATTCAACTGTATACGTGTGGAGGACGTAATGGTTCGTGAAGGAGACAAAATTTCAGGTCTTGTAATAAATTGGAACCCCGTAAAAAAGACTGGAATGCACGTGGACCCCCTTTCAATAAAAAGCAAGATTGTAATTGACGGAACTGGACACGACGCCGAGATTTGCAGACTGGTCGAAGAAAAAATACCTGACGCAGATCTTGAAATTCCCGGAGAACGCCCTATGTGGGCCGACGCAGGAGAACAAGCAGTAGTGAATGCAACAAAAGAGATATACCCAAACCTTATAGTTTCAGGTATGGCCGCCAATAACGTGGCCGCAAAACAAAGAATGGGTCCGATTTTCGGTGGAATGTTACTATCTGGCAGAAAATCCGCGGAAATAGCAATGGAAAAGCTTGATTAACAGAGTTTTCCGTCTATAAGGGTGAAAAAGAGATCAATAGAATAGATATTCAAATTTCTCATATCCTTCCTCACTAAGCTTTTCCTTCGGTATGAACCGCAAGGCGGCTGAATTTATACAATATCTTTTTCCAGTCGGTTCCGGTCCATCGTTGAAAACATGACCCAAATGAGATCCACCAACTTTGCTCTTTACCTTCACTCTATCCATTCCACCCGTATTATCCCGCTCCTTGACCACACAATCAGGTGCGATAGGTTTCGTAAAGCTAGGCCAACCCGAGCCCGATTTGAACTTGTCTTTAGAACTGAAAAGGGGCTCCCCCGAAACTATATCCACATAAATGCCCTCTCCTTCTTCATCCCAATACTCGTTATCAAAAGGGGGCTCAGTTCCTTCCTCTTGAGTAACTTCATATTCCAGAGGGCTAAGCCTCTCCTTTAGCTCCTCATCGGAAGGTTTCTCAAATTCCTTGGACTTGCCCCACTTCTCTTCTTTAAATCTATTTCTGCCCGAATTATTCTTGTATGATTTATACCTGGAGGGGTTCTTTTGATAGAAGTTCCTATGTTCCTCCTCAGCCTCATAGAATTCAGATACAGGCAGAATTTTAGTTACTATTGAATCAGAAAATTTTTCAGATTTCTCAAGTTCCCGCTTCGACCTCTCGGCCAGCTTCCTCTGTTCCTCAGTATGGTAAAAAATCGCAGTTCGATACTGCGGACCTTTATCCACAAACTGCCCCCGGGCATCAGTTGGATCAATATTTCTCCAGAAAACATCCAACAATTCCCTATATGAAATAACCCGACGATCATAAATAATTCGTACCACCTCATAATGACCAGTACCCCCCATGGAGACCTCTTCATAGGTAGGATCCCCGACATCTCCCCCGGTATAGCCAGGAATCACCTTTTTTACTCCATCCAATCCATCAAAAGGGGGTTCCATACACCAAAAACATCCCCCAGCGAAGGTCGCCTTATTCAAATCCTCTTCGCTCATTTTTCCATTCGAACCAATGTTCAGGACCTCTAATAAAGAATACCTAACTCAAGGACATAAGAAATACAATGAAAAGACACAAACAAGAAGCAGTCTCTAAAAAAAGGTCCGGGGGACTTAATAGTTGAAAGTAATAAGTAATAACCCAATTGGTAAAATGAGCGAAAAAGGACTTATTAAAATAATAGCCGCTGTGGCACTAATCCTTATAGTAGTCATTGCTGGGGCTTATTTACTACTAACAAGCCCCGGAGAAATGGAGATCGGAAATCTTACTCTATCCAGAGATGCGGACGACGACCACAATCCAATCGATGAGACTTCGGAGTTCGAGCAAAGCGAAGTAGTTCATATAACAGGGGAAATCAACAATCCAAAAGCTGATAGTGAGCTGTACGTGAGAGTGCTCGATGAAGAGGGAAACACAGTTTGCACTTTTGAGGACGATCCATTAGAATGGGAAGAAGATGAATCCACTACTTACAGTTTTCATTTTCCCTGCATGCATGATGATGGCGAATGGGAAGCCGGCGAATACAGACTGGAGGTCTTTCTAGACTCCGAAACTATAGAGTCCCTGGAATTCGAAGTGATTTCAACCGGACCTGAATACATAGAGCCAAGTGATTTAAACAGCATAGAGGCGGATTACGGCGATAATGATGAAAACCTCACTGGCCGTCTCCAGTTCAAAAATTTGCAGGACGAACAGGAGCTGAAGATGAGACAGGAGCTTTACATCGAGCAGGACCTGAGCAAGATAGTGCTAAACTTGAATCAAGAAACGATGTGGTTCTACTATGATGTTCCACCTTCGGAAGGCCTCGACCCCGGATGGGTAATAGCAAAAGACGAGGATTACGATATGATCAAAGAGCAAATTACTCAAATGCGAAGTGATCTTCTGGAGAGCATACCCGAAAACTGGACAGGAGAATCCTTCATAATAGAAGGACAAGAGGAAACACAGCTCTCCAATATAGAGGTAAACCCAGAACTGGAAGACAAACTGTTCGAAATCGAGGATTACCAAGACCCCTCAGAGATAGAGACCAAAATTGAAAATGCCACCCTCTCGGAAAACATAGACGAAAACCACAACCCCATTGGAATAACAGAACAATTCGGCATCGAAGAAACAGTATTTGTAACAGCTGATGTCCATGATCCTGCTGAAGGAAACGAGGTTTATACTGAATGGTACGACGAAGATGGAAACACCGTCTACTCCTTCGAGGAAGATCCCATCACCTGGGAAGAGAATAAGACGGGAATAATGTACAACATTCACTTTAACTTAGGGCCCCCGGAAGTTGAATGGTCACCGGGAAATTATAGAGTGGACATCGTCCTAGAAGGAAGTACTGTAGAATCCCTGGAATTCGAAGTTATTGATGAGTAAAATCTCGCAAAGAAAAGAATAAAACACATCTTTTTCTTTCTTATTATTTAAGCCCAAATGGAAAAAAATAGAGCCTCCTCTAAGTCACATTTAATAAAGGTTAAACTTTGTAAAGGGAGTGAAACAAAAAACTGGATTAATAAACAGTCAATATTTTCTCAATTCTTCCGATCAGTGAAAGTAATGATGAGACCGACAGAATTTAAACACGTATGTCATACATAATCCCTAATCGCCAAGCTCGAAAAAAAGTTGATGAAAAAGTCGTATCTTATAAAAATTAAAAAAAGAAAAGTTGGGGGCTACAAGTTAAGTTGCAATGTTTGTTACCTTCTCGA
>JBKHIS010000054.1:0-7634 GCA_046538535.1 Hadesarchaea archaeon
AGAACGCAACTGACCAAAGCGGCCCTCAACCAAAAATTTCTGAAGGAACCCCCAGTCGATCTTGTAATTTGCGCAAACATATCTAGGACCAAGAAAAAATATGGGGAGAGGGGTGCCAAGTTATACGCCATACAGGACACCGCCGCAGCAACGCAAAACATACACCTAATGGCAAAGTCCCTAGGCTACGGAACATGCTGGGTTGGAGCTTTCCACGAAAAAAGAGTTGCCGAAGTAATTAATGCCCCGAGTGAAATCAAACCTGTAGCAATCATTCCCATCGGAATTCCCGACGAAGACCCTCAAGCGCCCGGGAGGAGAGACCTAGAAAAGATGATATACAAGGATTCATACCAAAATAGCTATGAAATGGAATAATGCTTATGTCATAGATCGGCATCCACCCTGATCAATAGAGGTAACCATAATTTGATCTTCATCGAAGTACTCTGAATAAATGGATCTGATCTTTTCTACGTCCGTTTCCAAAACTGGAGAGAAGATAGTACGCCCAAGAAGGGCAGCGCTTGCACCAAGCGGAACATCTTCCGAAATTCCCCTCAAGATTCCTTCAAACTCGGAGCCGTAAATTTTCAATGACAGAGAAAAATTCCTAGATACTTTCATGAAATTTTCCAAACTCTTCTCAGCTAGGAAATTTTTCATCGCAGTTCCACCTAGTTTTTTAACCCTTTCTCTGAAAGCTTGATCGGATAGATAATCAGAAGTAGAAATATCCTCCAAATGCACAAATACTATTTTATATCGATTATCAAGGGATATCCTTTCCCATCTTCCATATGGAGGAGCTCCTGGCTTTAAGCCAATGACAAGCCCTCCAATAAATTCCGGTCCAACATCACCGAGTCCAGATTTACATCTCACCTCGGCCTCATGAGCAATTCCTATTAACTTATCATCCGACAAATCGAGGTTGAGGGCTGAAGATGCAGCAAAAGTCGCTCCCAAAGCCCCCGCTCCACTCATTCCACATCCCGCCGAAATCGGAGAATGTACCAAGTGTTTGATTTCAGCTCTTGCTGTTACTTCACTCTCTTTCAACAATATTCTTATCGCCTCTTTCGTAGTTTCCGCAGGGTCCTTTTTGCCATTAATATAAACTTCAGTTTCACTCTCTCTGGTCTTCTCAGCCTTAACGAAAGTTTCCACACCTGCCCCAATGCAAGGACCGCAATTCCTGGATCCTATTTCTCTCTCCCCTCTTCGACTATCACAAAATTGAAAAAACCCCGAGATGTGTCCAGGAACAAAGAACTTCGAAGAAACCATTGAAAAAATCACCGAGAATTCTTGAGAAAAATATCCAATATCTTGTTCGCAATTTCAATCTTTGAAGATTTCATTTTGGATCTATATCCATCCGAAACGAATAACACTTCATTGGAAGGCGATTCGAATCCCGATCCACTCCTGGAAAGATCATTGGCGGCAACAAGATCCACATCACTTTCCCTGAGCTTATTTCGTGATTTTTTCTCAAGCTCGTCGTCCGTAACACCAAATTCTGCTTTAAAACCTACCAGAAAGGCCTCCGGAATCATCTCCGAAACATTTTCCAAAATCCGAGGAGTCGGCTCTAAATCCACAGTCAAATCCTTTTCATGGCGTATCTTTTCCAAAAAAGACTTTTTCGGCCTCAAATCTTCCGGGGCTGCAGCAAAAACAGCTAAATCATATTCGTTCGACTCAACTAATTCACTAGAAACGGAAAGCATCTCCTCCGTGGTTTCTACTCTTTCAGTCCTAACCCCAACTGGCTCAGAATGCGTTCCAGGACCATAAACCAAATCCACTTCAGCCTCTCTAGAATTGGCAGCCCTTGCTAGGGAAACACCCATTAGGCCAGAGCTGGAGTTCGAAATAAATCTTATCGGATCCAATTTTTCTCGAGTAGGACCAGCCGTGACCAAAACCCTAACTCCATCGAGGGAGTTATGAAATAGACTGACTGCAAAGGAGACGATATCATCTACGGGAGGAATCTTTGCCTTTCCTTCACTCACCAACGGACTGAGAACTCTAATCCCGACATCTCTCAGTTTATCTATATTTTCTTTGATGATACCGTGAGTGTACATTGACTGATGCATAGCGGGAACGATGCCTATCGGCTTATCTAGACCCTGAGCAACCGATACGAGTGAAGTTGGAGGTGTATCATCAATTGAACTAGCTATTTTCCCTATTGTATTTCCCGTAGCAGGAGCAACAAGAATCTCATCCGCCCATTGAGCTATCTCAACGTGTTCGATTTCCCCCGTAAGTCGAGAGACAACTGGATTTCCAGAAGCCCAGTGCAAAAGCTCGGGAGTCACCAGATCCGTGGCCTTCTCCGACATAACTACTCTGACCTCGGCGCCCTGTCTCATAAGCTTTCTACACAAGTCAGGTGCTCTAATTGAGGCAACGCTTCCAGTAACGCAGAGCGCGATATTTGCTCCATTCAAAGCCTCGCCTTCTGTACCAATTATATCCTTGGAAGGATGCTCCATTAATACACCTCAATTATGTAAAACAATCAATTATTCATTAATTCTTCCATTAACCTCAAAATTATCAATAAAGTTTGTATGATAAAAAGAAAATCCACTTAGGATGAAATTAAATTACCCTGCTTATCTATTTCATTGTATCTAATTCTAATGGATGATATTGGCTTTCCGTCATCTGCTAAAACCAATGGAATTTCAATAATCTCTAATGGATCCAAATCGTTATCCTTTCGGATCTCATTTATCTTCTCAGCGCCCCCCCTCGTTTCCTCCGTAACCACTATGGCTTCCAAACAGCTCTCATCCGCCGCCGGGCCAACCGAATCGTAAATAACGCGTATGTCGGAACGCTCCAACCAGCCTCTCTTCTCCAAATAATGTTCTAAATCTTTTCTTCTCTCTTCCAAAGGCTTTATTCCTGCTGCATCCTTCTTCAGCCTCATCCTGTCAGAGACTAAACCTATCATCACTTCCTTTCCCTTCTGGAAGGCCTTGCTCAAAATTGCCTTATGACCATCATGTAGAAAGTCAAAGGTTCCTCCCACAGCAACCTTCTCATGTTCTCTCATATTGGATCCACCTCGCTAAATCAATTCCTTGAAATCCTAAAAGAATACCCCTAAATGATTCAAAACTATTTTGACTAATACTTAAAAAGCTTCTAGATATCGACTTCAAAGTTCTCAAGTTGGCCTATTACCGTTTCCCTGATCTCATCCGTTGGGGGAATATCTCTCACTTTTTCTCCATTATCAATGAACTTTTCCATTAAAGGATCCATTTCCCCTCCACAAGCGGGACAGTCAGGACTTCCAGTCCCTTTCAGAGTAACAAATGTTTCGACACACTCTCGACATCTCCAAACTTCCTTTCTACCACTCATTTTTCCTCTCTTTGCAGAGAATTTCCCCTCAACCTCAACTATATCCATTGCCAAATTAAGAACTGGTGCGTTAGTTACTGATGTACCCACTCCAAACGAGTCGGCACCGGCCTCTATAAGTGGAGGAATGGTATTCTCATCCAACCCCCCGGAAACAACGATATCAACGTGCTCGAAGCCCCTCGAATCCAGTTCCCATCTAACTTCCCTCACCAACTCAGGAAAATCTCCCCTCCGAGATCCTGGCGTATCCAATCTGACTCCATCCAGATCATCTCTAAGGGCCTCGGCGGCTGCTATGGCTTCTTCCTTCTCGTCCGAATACGTATCAACCAACGCTATCCTGGGAACATCCTTCGGCACGTGTTTATGAAAGGATTTCCATGCCTTTACCTGATCACCAACAACAATCATTAGGGCGTGGGGCATTGTACCCATCGGCTCCTTGTCTAACTCTTCTGCTCCAGCAATGCTGGAAACTCCATCGAAACCGCCAAGATAAGCGGCTCTGTCCAGCATTGGGGCGATTGACGGATGCATCCTTCTAATACCAAATGCCAACAGGTTCTTATCGTCGGCCACCTTGCGAATCCTTGCCGATTTCGTGGAAACCCCGGAAGAATGACATAGGAACCCGAGCATAGGTGTCTCCAATTCACAAAATTTCTGATAAGGACCTTCAATTACCAGCAGAGGTACCCGGACTCCAGAGTTATCGTACGGAGTAAATACAGTCCCCTCGGGGATTGAATAAAGATCTATGGGTAGACCTTCAAACAATGTAATGGTTTCATCCAGGCCCGTAAAAACTGCCCAGCTCCAATCATCCGGAAGTGACCCTGAAGTCACTTCAGCCACCACCTTTTTGTTGGACAATCCTTCCCCCTCCAAAACCTGCTTGGTCCTTTCAAAGTAAATGTCGGTAGTTTTACCAGACTTTATATCCTTCTCCGAAGCTATGTGAAAATCACCCATCTTATTCCCACATCCCAACCAAATCTTCATAATCGATTATTTCGGCTCCATAGTTCTCCTTAATAAACTCCAATGCCATCTTGTTCTTACTCTCAGAAAGATCTTCAACACACCCATCAGGAATAACTATATCGTACCCACGAAAAAAGGCGTCAGCTGCAGTATGTTGGATGCATATATGAGTCAAAACTCCAGTTAAAACTACGGTGTCAACTTCCAAATCCTTAAGTAAATCCTCCAAATCTGTATTGTAAAAAGCACTGTACTTATCCTTCTTCAAGGTATAATCACCCGACTCAGGGGAGAGCTCTGGAATTATGTCCGAACCACTATCCCCCTCAATTGCGTGTTCTCCCCAGATCGATAATTCGTGATCATCTTCCGAGTGAAAATCCGAAACGTATATCACTGGCATTTCAATATCTCTTGCGACCGTAATCACTTCTCTTATATTAGGAACTATTCTTTGAGCTCGGTCGTTCTTAAACTTTCCCGTAACAAAATCCTCAATCATATCAATAATAATTAGAGCAGTTCCTGATCTCATTCTATCATCCTAAATATAATTCGCCTTTATTTCATTCTCCTCAATGATAAATAAATAAATGTTATGCCTTTCCCGAAATCTACTTTTCCTCAGCAACGCAGAAAATATCTTCACTCCCCGGAATGCTTCCGATCTTGACAGGGGTCAGACCAGCAGATTGAACCAAATCTTCCAAATCACTCACACTATGTTTTTTTTCCAGCGTGGTCATGATCATGATCCCATCATCACGAAGGACACGCTTCATCTCGATAATAGTGAACCCAGGATCCGGCATATTTTGTAGAAGAGTTAGAGAAATCACGATATCAAAAGTATTTTTTTTGAAAGGCAAATAATCCGCATCGGCCAAAATCAGGTAAACATCGTTATCCCTCTCTCTCACCCTCTCAAGCATAGGCAACGAAAAATCTACTCCAACAAAAATCTCACTCTTCTCGTTAAAATTGTCCAAGAAGAAACCCGAACCACATCCTACCTCAAGAATTCTTTTTTGGGATTCTAAAAACTCAGCAATAAATTCAAATTTCCTCCTTTGAACATCTCTGTATCGACGTTCGTAGACTGAAGCCGAACCGCCATATTTATGCTGAAGCTCGTTTTTTCTCTCCCACATCTTCTTACCGATTGTTACTGTATAAAAGAAAAGTAAAAAATAATATGTCAAAATACAGAAAGAAGGAGCCTTATGAACAAAATCCCAAAAGAAGCCAGCTTGACGTCGGGAGCCGCCGAAGGAGAAAGCGAGCTTGAAGCCTTTGATAATGCACTTATTGAAGCCGGGATTGGAAATGTAAATTTGGTAAAGGTTAGTAGCATCCTACCAGAGAAATGCAGCGTTGTTAATAACATAAAACCGGAACCTGGAGAAATCGTTTACACAGCTTTAACCAAAGCCACAAGTTCCGAACCTGAAATCCGTCTCTCAGCTTCCGTGTCAATCGCCGAGAGTTTTAAAGGAATAGGTGTAATATCCGAATTTAAAGGGAGCGAGAGCAAGGAAAAAACTGAAGAGGAATCAAGACGCATCGCCGAAAGAATGCTCAAAAAAAGAGGACTAAAAAACAAAAGGATTTACACAGAGTCAGCAAGTCACACAGTAAAAAAACACGGGTCGGTAGTTGCCGCGGTAATTTTCAAGTGACAACAAGGCATTTCCATGCTACTTAAAAACACTTACAATATCTCCATCAGAAAGCTCATGCTCTATTCCTACCTTCTGTCCGGGATGATCGGCCGAATCCCCCCAAACTTTTGCATATCGAAAAGTCCGGAGGAACTCTCTATGAAGCTCCTTGCAGAGATCCTCAATCGTATCACCCCGTTCCAAAATCAGAGGATCCTCCATGTCCGGCTCTCCACTCTTGGGTTTCAAAAAAATTCTGATCAGGCCTAGCTTTTCAAATATCACTTCCCTCAAATCGTCCAGTTCACACTCCTCGGCTGATCCATAAAGGACGTCGCCATCAAAATTTTCATCGAAATAACTTTTAACTCCACTAAGCTGATCCCCCTTCAATAAATCGATCTTATTGACAAAGACAAAACTCGGCAAGTACTCTCTGTTTCTCATAATAGCATCTATTAGCCTATCGTTGTCAATATTTTCTCTAATGAGTATATGAGCATTTACAATCCCGTTTTCCCTTAAAATGCTCTTTATTTCATCTTCACTTAAATTCAAATCTACAGTGGAACTTATCTCAAGCCCTCCGCTGTCCCTTCTCTCAATCTTCACATTTGGTGGATCCATATTCAGGCGGATTCCTGCCTCATAAAGCTCCTTCTCTATCCTATGATACCGTTCAGGCCGAGTAGCGTCCACCATTAGAACTAACAGATCTGCGCTTCGAAAAACAGAGATAACTTCACTGCCTCGGCCCCTCCCTGAGGAAGCTCCCGAAACTATTCCTGGTACATCCAAAATCTGTATATCCGCTCCTTTGTATTTTAGTGTCCCCGGAATAACCTCCAAAGTCGTAAACTCATAATCAGCCACCTCCGAATCGGCCCCAGTCAGAGCGTTCAACAATGTAGACTTCCCGACCGAAGGAAACCCAGCAAGAATAACAGTAGCATCGCCCGATTTCTCTATCGCATATCCGCTTCCTCCTGATTGTTTCTCTGATTTCTTAATCTTCTCTTCCTTTAGCTTAGCCAGTTTTGCCTTTAGCCTACCGATATGCTCCTCGGTGGCCTTATTATAGGGAGTCTCCCTAATCTCAGCTTCAATCTCCTTGATTTCCTCATCGATCGATGCCATCAAATCTAATGAATTGGGGTATATAGAAAAAACTTTCCGGGGAAACATTTTTTATTTCGGGCTGATTTCCACTATTCAAGTATGAAAAAAGAAGAAATTAGAGAAGAGATAAAGAAAAGAAATCGTGAAGCACTGATCATAAAGAAGGACGCATATTACGTGGCGGAAAGCGAAGCAGCCGAAATGGTTATCCTAACCGAAGATAGATCATTCACACTCTGTCATAGGTTGAATGGAGATCGAGCCAAAGAAGAAAGCCAGACGGATAAAATAATAGTATTCTCAGAAACAGAAGTACCCCTCAGAGAAGAGGAGGACGTTATTTTTGGGAAATCTCATGAAGTAATAACCGATATTCTAAGCAATTTAGGGGTAGAAAAGGTAGGATACGATCAAATTTCCCAGAATATTTTAAAAAAATTGGAAGAAGAATATCCAGCTGAATACACAAGC
>JBKHIS010000055.1:0-7579 GCA_046538535.1 Hadesarchaea archaeon
ATCAAATTCAGCAAATCCAAAAATCCAGCTTTTCCGATTCTATCTCTGTTTTCGAATATCCTCTGCATATTGAATTCCAATCCCAAGAAAAAAAGCAGGAATATTACTCCTATTTCAGCCCCCATCTCGACAAAATGGCTCACTTCGGATTGCTGACCTACATAAAAAAACCCGTACTCCCCGGCAACATAGGGGCCCATAACCATGCCGAATATAATGTAAATAGGAATCTCTGCTTGATTGATCCGAGATGCTATTGCTCCGCCAAGAGCGATAGAGACAAACATAAGGCCGATTTCAAGCAAACCTGTATCAAAAAGCATGCTCTACCCTTCACACAGCTCTGCAAGAGTATCATGACCCCTCTCTGACTCTACGACTATCAGTTCATCACCTTCCTCTATCTTGGTATCCGGACTTAGATTCGTGAGAGTCTTTCCGTTCCTACGAATCGCTATAATCGAGACATCAACTTTCTTTAGTTCGTCGAGATCAGCAATCCTCTTGCCTGCAGCGGGTGAGCCATCGCAAACATCGACCCACTCCAAAACCGAATCCTGATCGAGTTTGGTTTTCATATCTTCAGTGGTCACGGGCTGGAAATAGGAACCATCAAGAATCGTGCCAACAGTTCGTGCAAGTTTATCAGATAATTCAAAAAGCTTTTCGCTGTCCTCTTCAGGATCCTCTCTAAGATAAACCTCTCTTTTACCCGTGTTATGAATGACTATCTCCAGCCTCCTATCTTCATCCAGACTTACCTTGTACATTTTTCCTACGCCGGGCAGATCGGACTCTTCAACTGACATCATAATGAATTACCAGCTCGGAACTATTAAAAACAACTAGTAGTGCAGATATCCCGCCATCAAACGAAAAACTCACACCATAAATCTCTCTATCAGAACTGCTCCTATAACCACTAAAATACTTCCGATTATAACCGGCTTGGTTATTTTTTCAAGGTCCTTCAAGAAAATAAAGGATAAAAGAACTCCAAAGAGAGGCGACATGCTCCAGAACGGCATTACATCCACGATGTCGGAAACAGAAAAGGCCATGTAAAGAAATCCTAAGCCAATTGAGCTTGTCAGCCCAGCCGAAAAGAGCATTTTCTTGTTTCCTTCAGTCAACTGTGTAAAGATCGAATTACCCTTGATTATCGAATACAACGACAATCCTAGAACCGCTCCGGAAAATTTTACCGCAAGACCTACAGGAATCGGAACACCTTGAGATAGTCCCGTCTTGTCGAACAGGGCGGCAAACCCGAATAGGATCATGGCCATAAAGGGAAACATCAAATCAGGAGAGACTCCCCAACCCCCACCGGCCTCCTCTTCCTTAACTTCATAGCTCAATACCATGACCCCACCAACCAAAACGAAGGTGCCAGTAAGGTGACCAATCGTTATAGCCTCGCCCAAAACCATGATGCCCAGGAATGTAGCGACTAGAGTTTCACCCCTTGTAAAAGGAATCGTTCTGGAAGCTCCTATCCTCTTTGTGCCCTCATAGACACAGATACGGCCCAAAAAATTGGCAAAAACGCCTGATGCTACGAACGCAAGCAGAGCCACGAGAGGAAATCCGAAGTCCGATAGATACACAAGGATTAAGGGAAGGAAAAGGAGCGCGTTCACGAGCGTTACTGCCAACGCCGCATCGAGCGGCTCGCTCGTTACCGTTGCCTTTCTAACTATTATCAGATGCGCAGCGTAGAAGAATGCTCCCAGAATCGCGAGGATCGGCCCATTAACGAATATACCCATGTAGGCTTAGCTCCTAAGTGATTAGTTCGCAATACATTATTCTACGATCCTTCAAAACACTTTTTCATATCAAAGGGTCCGAAGAAGAGAATAGCAGGCCCCCATACAGGTGTTCTCTCGAGACAGCGCGAAAGCTTTAAATAAAAAATCATCAGACAGGTCTAAGACTTTCCCTGGAGAATTTTATGATAGATATTGAAAACAATCTATCCAAGTCCCATCGAGCGGAACCGGAACAAAAATCCAGGAGGGATAATCATGGATATGATAACAATAGTTGGATTAATGGCAACCGGAACGTCCGTAATTGGTTACGTTCCACAAATTCTGAAGAGCTGGAAGACTCGACAGGTAAAAGACGTCTCGCTCCCAATGCTGGTTCTGATAATATTGAGCCTGTCGAGCTGGCTAACCTACGGACTTTTGGTTGGAAATTTTCACCTCATTCTTACAAACATAATTTCCCTGAATTTGGTTTCACTGCTCTTGATAGCAAAGCTAAAATACGGTAGGGAGAGCGCAGAGGAAAAGCTCCCAGAGAACTACTCCAATCTTATAGATCCTAAGATTAGGGAAGATGAACACCGATCGCGTTATTTGCCTAGGCCCTATACCCCATACCGGATACTTCTGAACAAGAATCCAACAAAATACGAGTTAGTCGAGAAGGTTTATCCTCTACATATAACCGGAGAATACTCCAATGCCCCGCAACTTCGAGGCAACAAAAGTTCTCATAAAACAAAAATAGATAAGTGAAAGAATAAATCGAACCGAATCTCCCGGTCAAATGCAGAAATGGCTTATTCCTGCGAGGAATACCACCAACCATGAAGGATACTCACTCTTTCTTCTTAAGGTATACATCGAATTTGGCCCCTCCCAGCTCCGAATCGGCAACCTCCAGCTTTCCGCCGTAAGACTCCACTATGTTCTTAGCCAAGTAGAGACCCAACCCTGACCCGGCAGATTCGCCCCGCTTGAACCCTCTCTCGAAAACTCTTTCCTTAATTTCGTCCGGAACCCCTTTGCCGTCATCTTCAACGGTACAAACTAACGTGTCCTGCAACTCCCGCCCGCCGATCATCATCAAGCTTCCGTCGGAATGCTTAATCGAATTTCCTATCAGGTTAGAAAAGAGCTCCTCAAGTAATGAACCACCTTGGACCTTGCAGCCGAAGTGAGGACAATCGACCTCAATCTCCATCCCCTTCTCCCGAGCACTTGCCCTGTTTTCCTCTACGACTTCCCTCACGATCGAGTCAATCTCAACAGCATCGAAGTCCTCCTCCTCAATCCTCCGCAAGGCCCTTACCTTCTCTATTATTTCTATGCCTTCTTCCGTCGCCCTTCTAGCCTTTTCCAGATATTCACCAAGTTTTGGCGGAATATCGAAATCCTCAGCAAGCTCCAGATACCCCTCCACCAGCTGGGACTTATTTCTCACGTCGTGGCGGAGCAGTGAATGAAGAAATCTCTCCCTCTCCTCGGCCTCCTTCCTCTCAGTGATATCCATTGTGACTCCTACGATTCCAATCAGATTTCCATCCTCATCGTAAATGGGAGAGTCAGTGACGATGGCGGGGAACTCGGTTCCATCCTTTCTCTGAACCTGAAACTCCCCCGACCACCTCTCCCCCCCAACCAACATCTCCATTATATTTTCGGCATTTTCCTTGGAAACCATCGAAGGAGTGACATCAAGAATATTCTCTCCAATGACCTCCTCCTCGCTCCAACCATAGAGCTCCTCCGCCTTCTCGTTCCAGTAGGTAATTTTCCCGTCCAGATCGGTCGCTATAACGGCGTTTTCAACCTGATCCAGAAGCTGGGCCTGAAATCTTAGCTTCTTTTCTGATTCCTTCCGTTCGGTAATGTCCTGAACGCTCCCTATCACTTCGACCGGTTCACCCTCCTCATCAAATCTCACCTCTGCCCTCTCCCTGACCCATTTCGTCTCCCCATCCACTAGGATACGATGTTCGATGTCGTATTTTCCGGTTTCCAACGCCTCATTCCACTTCTCTTTCAGGTAATCTTCATCCTCTGGATGGACTAAATCCAAAAGCTTCTCGTAGTCCACGGGGTCTCCCTCAGGCACGCCAAAAATTCGATAAGTCTCGTCCGACCACGCGAGGTTTCCCGTATCAAGGTCGATATCCCAGCTGCCCACTTTCGCCACCCTTTGAGACTTTTTAAGTCTGCGCTCGCTTTCCCGCAATTTCTTCTCCCTTCTCTTCCTCTCAGTGATATCTCTCATGACCGCCACCGCTCCCCTGATTTCGCCCTCCTCGACCCGCAACGGATAGTAGAATATATCCAAGGTCCTAACCCCCAATTCCGGATGTTCCCTTTCCATCTCATATTCGACCCTCTCGCCATTCAAGCAACTGTCCACATTGGGGCGTACGTTTTTCTCGAAAGAATCCGGCCCAAGAACATCTCGAAGCTTCCTGCCTATGATCTCCTCGGAATCCAGACCATGATATTCCCGATAGACCTCGTTCGCAAACGTATAGCGATAACTTCTGTCACAGGCAGCCATTAGGTCGCTCGATCCCTCAACCGCCATCTTGTATCGCTTCAAAATCTCTTCAGTCTCCTTTCTCTCACTTATGTCCCTAGCAAGCGACAGCACCATCTCACTTCCCTCGAGTTCGAAGAGATGTGAATGAATCTCCACCGGTATTTCCTTACCGTCCTTGGTTTCGTGGATCATTTCAAACCGGAGATCACCTTCCTTTGACAATTCTTCCATTATACCAGAGAGCTCATCGAGCTTATCCGAGGAATCTATATCCAACGGGGACATCTCCATGAACTCGTTCTCGGAGTATCCAAGCATCTCGCATGCAACTTTGTTGACCTCTACGAAATTGCCAGGCATTCCGTTCTCCTCAAGCTCGTGGAGGTAAATAGCGTCGTTTGCATTGTTGAAAATTTCCTCAAATCTTCTTCTCTCCCTCCGCAGTTTTCTTTCCGACTCCTTGCGCTTGGATATTTCCCTGACATTACACTGAAGCACCTCCTGCCCACCGGCCTCGTAAGTATTGCTCACGAATTCCACAGGGACATCCTCCCCCTCCTTGGTCCTCAATGGCAAGTCCTCGTATCTTATGTATCCCTCCTCCACGAGTTCCTGAAACCTCTCTCTGTTTTCGGCTATTTTTCCAAAAGGCCCAATTTCCCATAGCTCTTTACCTCTAAGCTCTTCCTTAGAATAACCCAGAATTTCCTGAATAAATGGATTCGCATCCTCTATCTTGCCTGTTTCAACGTCTACTATTAACATTCCGTCCTGTGCAGTCTCAAAAAGCCTCCTGTAACGTTCCTCGCTTTCCCGAACCATTTCGTCCTTCTTCTTAAGATCCGTAATGTCCTTCGATACAATTATCACACCCGCTAACCCCTCAAAATCGAAATCCCTTATCGGGCTGTAGGTTCTATCCGAGTACCTGTCCCTATTCCGGGAATAAAAAACCCCTCTCTGAGGTTTACCGGACTTCATCACTTCCTTCACCTTCCCCTTGACCGCTTCGAACTCCTCCTTTGAGTGCATCTCCTCGTAGTTCCTGCCTACGATTGATTCGCTACCTTCCTCAGGTAATACTCCGCCTTCCTTCAACCTTCTCAAGTGTTCATCGTTTGCAAAGACATAACTCAGATCCCTATCGAGCATATATATCGAGTCAGATGAAGCCCTCACGGCACTCTTGTACCTACGGAGTTCCCTCTTCCTTTCCCTCTCCCTGACCTCCCCTACTATCGCTTCCCTTAAAACGCCGTACTGGGTCCGGGGATCCCCTCCCTTCTGCAGGTAACGATCTGCCCCGAGATTCAAGGCCCTCACCGCCACCTCTTCACGTCCTTTTCCCGTGAAGACTATAAAAGGTATATCGCTATTCTTCTCGTCCCTAATTTTTTCCAAAAAATCCAGTCCATCCATCTCCGGCATCTGATAGTCCGAGATGATACAATCATATTTTTCCTCATCCAGAATCTTAAGAGCCTCTTTAACCGATATTGCTGTGTCGACGGAAAGATCTCCTCCATCCCTTTCAAGGAAAATCTTGGTTTGATTCAATATGTCCGGCTCATCATCGACTTGAAGTACCTTCATAGAATGAATCCAACTCCAGAAAACAGAAATGAAAACACGCTTATCATAACTTATTTGGGGGTTAATAAGATAAAAAATGTGCCAAATATAAGCGGTGGGCCAAGCAGAACCCGGTGCCTTAAACGCCAGTAGAAGCCAAGAAACCTCCGTCTATAGGGGAAGACGGTGCCACGCACAAACTCCGTCCCAAGATATAAGACGTAGAATACGACTTTCCATTCCAGAATTTTACTCAATAAGGTAATCCTCGACCAAAAAGCTGGTACCGATCAAGGCCCCTTTCGAGCGAAAAACCAGGTTACAGTTCTAATTGCGCTATTCAGGATGGTCCTCACGTAGGTGGTCCTTTGCGTTCTCAACAACCTTCTCCTTAGTCATTTCCGGACCTATCTCCTCGCCGCACTTAGGGCACGTCCACTTGAAGGAATTCATCTTTAGCCTTTCCACGTTGTCCTCTATCCTCATAATCAATCTTCCTCGAATGGTGGTTTCTCAGGTTTCTTAATAATTCTAATCCCATGGGACACGGAGAAGACGGAGAAATAGATTACGGCAACCATTTCCGGTATCGCGACTCCATCGTAAATTTGAAGCGTGTAGTAAACCAAGGGACCCCCGGCGATTATCAAAGCCAGGGCTAGATAGCCTATAGAAATGCCGTTCAGAACCTCATCCAGCCCCATTGCGGCGATACCGATCGTCGAAATGGCGAAGAACGCGACGGATACGGCAAAGTGAGGATCCTTGCCCAAGGGAAATACTCCCACGAGAACGAGAAATGCGAGGCCGGTTGTGAAGGCTGCCGCTCCTGCCTTGAACGTCCTTCCCTTTCTCATGTCGAACAGCGCCAAGGCGAAGAGAAAACCAAACACTCCAGAGACCATCATGCCCCAATTGAAAACCCACGCGTTGGAAGTGCCCACAGCGCCAAGGTCGCTGAGGGCGTTTGCTTTCCACGAAAACCAATCGTGAAGGGATATCGCTGTAAATATCGATAGGAAGCCGACTGCTGGTGATAGAACACCGAAAATTCCGAGAAAACGGGATCTTTTCATACCTACACGGCACCCATATATAGGAGAGAATCGCCCTCCTATTAGATTTCCGTTTAAATCATGGTGATGAAAGTAACAGGTTTTGAATAATAACCGGGAAAGGGTAAGATATTAAGTAAAGTCCTGCTCAACCATTTGACGAGGGCCCGTGGTCTAGTGGCTATGACGCCACCCTTACGAGGTGGAGGTCGAGGGTTCAAATCCCTCCGGGCCCACCACCTCCAGCGAACTATTTGTAGACATGCCTGAGGAAGTGAAGGGGCGAGCTCGGCCCTATCCGTAGGAATAAGCCTCTATTTACCGCTAAATGGACTTTACTTGACAAAGTTGTAAGAAAGATTTGTGCTTTTTTCGTAATAAAAAGTTTTCCAAGAGGGGGAGTTTTGTTAGAAACCTTGTTTTCCAGGAGAATTAGGTCATTTAGGACCAAAATTTAAGGATTACCATTTCAAGAGAGATAAGGAGCAGAGCGCTGGAAATCCTCCCCCTGTTATCTTTATATTTATATATGTTTCATTATGTGTGTAATGAAATGAGAATTATAAGAAATAGGTTAACGTATTTTAATCTTCCATGCATAACAGTATATTTAACTCTATTATCTGGAAGTTAAGAGGGGATTAACTTTCGCG
>JBKHIS010000014.1:0-19647 GCA_046538535.1 Hadesarchaea archaeon
CATCCCTTGGGGGGACATTATGATTTCCGGTTACGTGTATACTGAGGAGGGAGTGGGTATGAGCAGTAGTAAAGGGACGGGAGTTAGCCCGGAAGGAATAATAGAGGAGTATGGAGCGGATGTCTTGAGATACTGGTCGGGTGGAGCAGGTACTGGCGAGGATATAGTCTATCAGGAAAAGGAAGTTGTCAGAGGAAATAAGCTTTTAAGGAAAATTTGGAACGCTTCCAGATTTGTGGGAATGCATATCGAGAATTATGACCCGGATTTGGATCCTGAATTGGAAACTGAGGATGTCTGGATTTTAACAAAACTTGATCGGGTTCTTCGAGAATGTGAGGATCGTTATCGAAATTATTCGGTTAGCAAGGTTATAAGATCCATTGAGAACTTTTTCAAGGGCGAATTCTGTGATAATTACCTCGAAATGGTGAAGCATAGACTCTACGAGCCGGAAGAATACGGAGAGGAAAGTAGGCATGCCGCAATAAAGACACTTTATATGGGTCTTTTGGCTTCCTTAAAGGCCTTTGCTCCCATTATTCCCCATATAACCGAAGAACTCTATCAGGAACTTTTTCGTGAATATGAGGGCGATCTGAGCATTCATAAAACTAATTGGCCAGAAATCGATGAGAATTATCTGGACGAGGACAGGGAGAAGTTAGGGGAGTTGGCAAGAGACATAATTGCCGGTATTAGAAAATGGAAGTCCGATAATGGGATTCCTTTGAATAGGGACCTTACACTCGTGGAGCTGAGTTTGGATCCTGAAGCACAAACCGAGATTGAGAAGGTAATGGAACTGATTAAGGGTGCAATAAACATTCGAGAGATGGAGATTAGCAGTGCAACTTCGGGGGAAGTCGAAGTTGAAATTGAAAATTGGCCGCTTAAAGTAAAAAGAATTGTTCAAGGGGATTAGCGGCCTTTACTATTACTCCCTGGTTTTATTGTTGTCCCGCTGTGGTCGGCGCCTTCAATTATTTCTTTCAGTCTGCCAAGTTCTGCTGCCCCCAACACGAGGGTCTTAATCTTGTTTTGCTGTATTATCTCCGATGCGAGAGGGTCGATGACCGATGTCATTCCCGGCTCGAATCCCATTTTTTCCATTAGTCTGGAGAGCTCAGAGGTGGTCATTTCCGAAATCTTTTCTGCATCTTCATTTTCGTTGGGGTCTTCAGTGTATACGCCTTCTACATTCGTGAAATATATGAGAAGGTCTGATTTGCTGGCCCCAGCGAGATTTGCTGCGACTGCATCGGTTGTATGGCCGGGTTGCGTCCCCCCCATTATGGGGACTTTTCCGCTGAGAGACTCACTTACTGCCTTTTCGAAGTTTTTAGGTGGAGTTTTGGTGGCCTTTTTTCCGAGTGCATATGATAAGAGCCGAGCGTTCAGTCTGGTTGCTTCGATTCCAAGTTTGTCGAGCTCATTTTTTGAGACGCTGAAATTTTTCGCCGCTTCAATGTAGGTTCTGGCAGTGTTCCCACCCCCGGTTACAATTAACAACTCATATCCGTTCTTCTCTAACTCCTGGACCTTGTTTGCGATTTTCTCTATGATGTCAACTTCTAGTTCTTTGGGATTAAACATAGAGCCGCCAAAGCATATTGTAACCTTCATTTTCCCGGAACTTTTTATGGATTCCACATTATTAAGCCCCACTGATTTATTATGCATAGATTCCGATGGAACTCCCTATACTATAAAGCGCTTGAATGTTACAAACTAATGCGGCGATTTGTATGAGCGGTGACAGCAAAAATGAATATCAATATAGAAAGCTACTGGATAGACTTGGAGGCATAAAGGGCAGAGGAACTGAACTGATTAGCGTTTATATCCCACCGGACTTCGATTTAAATCAGGTTATCCAGCAGCTGAGGGAGGAAGAGGGAACTGCGGAAAATATCAAATCCAAAAACACGAGAAAAAACGTCGTGTCCGCCCTCAGGAGGATTATTAATTTTCTGCAGAAGTACGCCCAGACAAACGAGAATAGTCCTCCAGGGAATGGAATGGCCATATTCAGCGGAAATACCACGGGGAAGGAAGGAAAAACGGATATAGAACTGTTTTGGATAGAGCCCCCGGAACCCGTTCAGTCCAGGATATACCGTTGTGATCAAGATTTCCTTCTGGATCCTCTCAGGGAATCGATAGAGACTCAGGAGAAGGTTGGTCTTTTGACATTGGATGCAAAGGAAGCGACTGTCGCAACACTTCGTGGAAAAAATCTCAACGTCGATAGGCATATGACTTCCAGCGTTTGGGGTAAACACAGTAAGGGAGGACAGTCCTCGCAGCGTTTTGAAAGGTTAAGGGATAAGGCTCTCCATCAGTTTTTGAAAAGGGTTGGGGAGGCTGCTAATCGTGAGTTCGCGGGCGATTCGGATATTAAGGCGATATTGGTTGGCGGTCCAGGACCGACTAAAAACAAATTTTTGAAGGAAGAATTTCTAAAACGCGATGTTGACGAAAAAATAGTTTCTGTCTTTGATACGGGGTACTCCAGTGAACAGGGCATTAAGGAGCTCGTGAACAAGGCCGACGAAGTGTTAGAGGACCTTGAGGTGTCGGAAGAAAAATCGCTGGTCCAGCGGTTCTTGTCAGGAGTGGCTTCGGGAGATGTTCCCGTTACCTATGGTGTTCCGGACGTGAGGAAACATTTAAGGAACGGAGCCGTAGAGACCTTGTTGGTGTCGGAAAAGAGGGATTATGAGGAGGCCTTTTTTGAGTGCAGTCACTGTGGGAACGAGTTTGAAGAAATATTTGAAGTAAGTTCAAATATGGATAGAGAAATTTCCCAAAGAGAATGTCCAGAATGTGGACGTCAGGAACTCTCCGTTTCGGGCACCGAAGATGTTATTCAGGAACTCTGTGACTTGGCGGATCAGACAGGAGCGGAAGTAGTTTTTATTTCCACGGAAACGGAGGAGGGACAGCAGTTTAACAATGCCTTTAAAGGGATTGGTGCAATTCTCCGATTTAAGATTTCGTAGCTTTTGTAAAGTGAGGGATTGAGATTCTTTTCTCGGATTTAATTAGCTAAGTTCCTAATTGCCAGGATTCTTTGTATTCGCTTTGTTCCTTGGTTGGGGTTTCTATATTTACATTCATCCCTTTCAGTTTGAGTTTCGCTACTTCCCTGTCTATTTCTGGCGGAACCTTGTGGACTTCAATGGTGGAGGGTCTATTTTTGGTAAGGTGCTCTGCTACTAGCGCCTGCAAACCAAAACTCATATCCATTATCTCTGCGGCGTGACCTAGTGATTTTTTTCCTGCTAGATTTACAAGTCTACCTTCGGCTAGTACGTGTAGCCTTCGTCCATTCTTCAGCTTGTATTCTTTTACATCTTCTTTTATGTCTTCGACAGTCTCCGATAGATCATCTAATCCCTCGAGGTCTATTTCAACGTTGAAGTGGCCGGAGTTACATAGAATGGTGCCGTCTTTCATTTTCTTTAAGTGTTCCTTTCGTATTACCTTTATATTTCCTGTGGCAGTTATGAATATATCCCCGTATTTCGCGGCTTCGTTCATATTTGTGGTTCTAAATCCCATCATATTTGCCTCGAGTGCTTTAATAGGATTAACTTCGATAACGGTTACGTTTGCCCCCATCCCTCTGGCCCTCAGGGCAATTCCTCTTCCTACGTAACCGAAACCTACTACCACCACTTCCTTTCCGGCAAGGAGCGTGTTTGTGATGCTCATTATGGCGTTTATAGTTGATTCTCCTGTTCCAAACCGGTTATCGAAAAGACTTTTGGCCGGTGTGTCGTTTACCGCAAATACTGGTATTTTTAGTTTTCCATCTTTTTCCAACGCTTTAAGTCTAGTGACACCTGTGGTGGTTTCCTCGGCTCCACCGATTACATCCTTCAATATTTCTGGCCTTTCCGAGTGAGCTCTGGTTATGAGATCCGCGCCGTCATCGATTATTAGGTCGGGCCGGTGATCTAGAACTCGATCCAAATTTTTATAATACTCCTCCTCTGTTTCGCCTCGCCATGCATAGATGTTGGCGCCCTGGTCTGCAAGGGCTGCTGCCACTTCGTCGTCGGTGGATAGTGGGTTGGATCCTGTCGCAGCTAGTTCAGCTCCTCCCTTTATCAATGCTCGCAGAAACGCTGCGGTCGTGGCTTCAGTGTGGAGTGCGGTTCCGATTGTAAGTCCTTCAAATGGCTTTTTTTCCTCAAAAAGTTCTTTTAATTTCTCTATCACTGGCATGTGCTGCTCTACCCATCTTATTGACTTTTTTCCTCTTTCTGCGAGTTCTATTTTCTTTACTTTGAAAGGCATCTATTTTACCCTCCTGGATATATCTTTAGCCGATAATTCACATTTTTTAATCGTTTTTTCCTCGTCTAGAGTGATTAAATTTCGCCTCTGCATAAGTATGTTTCCGTCCACTATAACAGTGTCAACATCCGCTCCGTTGCAACAGTAAACTATGTGGGATTCGATATTTGTCACAGGGGTGAGGTGCGGTTTTTTGAGATCGATTAGTATGATGTCGGCCTTTTTCCCTACCTCAATCGATCCTATTTCTTCCTCCCATCCAAGCGCTTTTGCGCTGTCTATGGTAGCCATTTCGAGTGCTTTTCTTGCGGGTATAACGGTAGGATCCCTCTTCTGAACTTTGTGTAGGAGGGCTGCAAATTTCATTTCCTTCATCATATCCAAAGTATTGTTGGAAGCTGCTCCGTCTGTGCCAAGTCCTACGGTGACTCCATTTGATACCATCTCGGGGAGAGGGGCAGTTCCGGATCCCAGTTTCATGTTACTGACGGGATTATGTACGGCCTTGACGCCGTTCCTTTCCAAAAGTTCAATCTCTTTTTCATTTGCCCAGGTGCAGTGAGCTGCAAGGACATTGGGTCCAAGGAGGTTCAAGGAATCAAGAAGCTCGATGGGTCTCTCTCCATGCATATCCATGACCGTTTCTATTTCTTTTTCGTTTTCCGCGAGATGTATGTGAATTCCAACTCCATGATTGTTGGCTATTTTTTTTGTCTCTTTGAGACATTTGGGAGAGCAAGTGTAAGTGGAGTGAGGCCCAAGCATTGTCCTTATCCTTCCATTGAACGCCCCTTCGTAATCCTTAACCAGGCTTTTTCCAATTTCGATTTCCTTTCTTCTTTTTTCCTCGTCGTTCTGTTCAATAATTCCGTATGCTAGGTTGGCTCTCAGGCCGGATTTCTTAACGGCTTTTGCTACCTGATCCATGAAAAAGTATAGGTCTGCGAAGCAGGTAGTTCCGGATTTTATCATCTCTAGGCAGCCAAGCATCGCTCCGTCTCGAACGTGTTCGGCTTTAAGCTTTTCTTCTCTAGGCCAAATCTTCTCGCTAAGCCACGACTGGAGGGGTAAGTCGTCTCCAATTCCTCTGAATAGGACCATCGAAAGGTGAGTATGAGCGTTAATGAGTCCCGGTAAAACTGCCTTTTCTTGAGCGTCTATAATTGTGTCGGCGTTTTCCCCAAGATCTTTTCCGACTTCAGCAATTTTATTTTCCTTTACCCCTACGTCTCCCCTCTTTATTTTTTCTCCATCCTCCTTCATCGTGAGAACGTATCCGTCTTTTAAGAGCAAGTCGTACATTTTTTGCAACCTTCGCTTTTCTGGGGTGCGATTTTAATTTGTTTCGGTTACTTAACTATTTGATCCACTTTGTTTAGTTTTTTGCAGGTCGATTTTGAGGATATTTTCTCAAATTTTAAGAGTTGTGTGACAGGAATTCAGATGGCGTCAACAGATTTTTATCCGCCCTCTTGAAATGTTTTAAATCTTTGGAGTATTTACTAAGATTGCAGATAGCATGTCTAATGATGAAGAATACGAGAGGGTCATGATAACTTCTGCTCTCCCTTACATTCACGGCATTCCGCATCTTGGAAATGTGGTTACATCCGTACTTCCCGCTGATGTTTACTATCGTTTTCAGAGATTGAAGGGTGAGGAAGTCATCTATATCTGTGGGTCCGATTCGCATGGGACTATGTATGAAGTAGAGGCTGAAAAGAGGGGTATAGATACCAGTGATCTGGTTTATGAGAATCACGAGCGGATTAAGGATCTGTTTGAAAAGCTAAATCTTGACTTTTCGTACTATGGTATTACCGATTCAGATGAGAACAGAGAGGTTACATATCGGATATTTAGAAACCTTGACGAGAACGGATATATAAAGGAGAAAAAGATCGAACTTCCCTATTGTAGAAACTGTAATCAATTTTTGGCTGATCGATGGATAGAGGGCGAGTGTCCGGTTTGTGGAGGTTTGGCAAGGGGAGATCAGTGTGATGACTGCGGTACTTTACTTTCCCCAGAGGAAATTGTCGATCCTTACTGCGTCCACTGCGGCGAAAGGCAGATAGATTTTCGTCAATCCAGTCATCTCTTTTTTCAACTTCAGGAGTTCGAAGATTGGTTGAAGCGATGGATTAAGGGCAAAGCCGGCAACACCCTTACAGAAAGCGAAACTTTTTCCTGGCTCGATGAGGGACTGGAAGAAAGATGTATTTCACGGGATTCAAAATGGGGATTCAGAATTCCAAAAGAGGGATATGAAGATAAGGTTTTCTATGTGTGGGTTGACGCCCCGATTGGCTACATAGGGGCGACCGTTAACTGGGCAAAGGAAAGGGATTTGGATTGGGAGGATTGGTGGTTTTCCGATGAGGATACTAAGTATGTGCAGTTTATGGGCAAAGATAATATTCCGTTTCATACGATAATATTCCCTAGTATGCTTAAAGGAACGGGGGAGGAATGGACTTTGGCGGATAAGATAATGGCCGGCGGTTTTTTGCTTTCGGAGGATGTAAAATTTTCAAAGAGTAGAGGAAAGGGTCTTAATCTTGAATCCGCCTTTGATATGAGGAGTAGTGAGTATTGGCGCTACGTACTCATGTCTCTCTATCCTCGTAACAGCGACACGACCTTCAGCTGGGAACTATTCAGGGATAGGATTAATAACGAACTTACCGATTCTTTTGGTAATTATATTCACAGGGTTTTGAAGTTTGTCTGGGCTAACTTCGACGGAAGAATCCCTGACGCGAATCTGGATTCCGATGACAAAGAGTTCCTGCAGAAGGTAGAGGATATAATAGGTAGCATAGAGGACTCTATTGAGTTATTTAGATTCAAGGAAGCTCTAACGAACATAGTTAGAATTTCATCCATGGGAAATCAATTCTTCCAGGAGAGAGAGCCTTGGAACACAATTGATTCGGATCCGGATCAGTGTAAAAGAACGATGGCCGTTTGCAGTAATATAGTAAAGTCTCTTGCAATAATTTCCGAGCCCTTTCTGCCATCAGTTTCAGAGAGAATTTGGAACTTTTTGAGGATGGATTCCGATATTCACGAGGAGGATTGGGAGCGGAGTAAGGAGTTTGAGATGGGGGGAATCGAGATTAACCAGCCTACCACTCTTTTCGAGAAGATACGTGAGGAGGAATTATCAGAGTTTGAAAAGGAAGAAAGTGAAGTGGAAGAGGGAGGTGAGAGCATGATAAGTTTCGAAGAATTTCAGGAGTTGGATATGCGGGTCGGTGAAATAAAGAAAGTAGTTCCCATTGAGGACGCCGACAAGCTTTACAAACTCGAGATAGATGTCGGTGATGAGATCAAACAAAGCGTTGCCGGATTGAAGGAATATTACTCGGTTGAGGATCTGGAGGGTAGAAATGTTGTGGTTTTGGTAAACTTGGAACCCTCTGAGCTCATGGGAGTTAAAAGTGAATGCATGGTTCTTGCGGCCGTTGAAGATGAGGAGCCCGTACTTTTGAGCCCATTGCGTGAAGTTGAGGTTGGCTCTCCAATAGAATAAAGTCATTAGGTGTATTGTTAACCGAAGTAGTTTTAGGAGTGGTATAAAATGATATCTTTAGATTTGCACGTTCATACAGTGTATTCAGGGGATTCTCCATGTAGCGTGCAGGAAGCAGTTTTAGCTGGGAAGGATGCGGGACTGGATGGAATAGCTATAACGGACCACAATTCAGTGGAAGGGCTTCGGGAGGCAAGGGAAATTGGGAGAAAACATGATTTTTTGGTTATACCCGGAATAGAGGTCTCTAGCAATGCTGGACATATTCTAGGATTGGGGATTAGGAATAGGATATCGGAAGGACTTTCGGCAAAGAGGACTGTTGAACTTATACATGCTGAAGGGGGAATAGCGGTTTCCGCTCACCCGTTTAGCCTCGACAAAAATCCCTTTTCTCCCTTAAAAGCTGAATTTGATGCAATTGAAGTTTTTAATCCGAGGAGGTTTTTTGGTAATAGGTTAGCGAAAAAATATGCCCAGAAACATAATATACCCTTTTCTGCCGGATCGGATTCACATTTTAAGGAAGAAGTAGGCCTTGCAGGAATAAAAATTGAATCTAAGCCCGAGTTAAATGAAGTCATTAAAAAGATAGCACAGGGGAAGGCATCTGTATTCGGGCGGTACCTTCCCCCTACCGGCTATTTGCGGAGGGCTCTTTTTAGGGTGTCCGCTTACAGATAGCCAATGTTTAGGTTTACGGAGGAATCAGCCTTACGGCTGTATTCCCCCTTGTATTGCGCCCTCTCGTCGGAGGCCGGACCGAGAAGATGGGGCGAGCTTGCTCCACTGATTAATAAAATGGTTTGAAAGGTGTCACCCAAGCTCCTATCAATTCGGGCTCCAAGGATTCTTTGAGCCTGGGGATTGACATGATCCTTAACTATGTTTCCAACTTCGTTGGCTTCGGATATGCTTACATCTTTTCCGGAAACGTGCATTATTACTCCCTTTGCGGTCGAGTAATCAATATCACCTAGCAGAGGACATTCTAATGCCTGTCTAACCGATTTTTCTACTCTTTTTGGTCCTTTTGCTTCACCTGTTCCGACCATCATGATATTCCCGTCCTCGATAATTGCTTCTATATCGGCGAAATCTAGGTTTATGAGGCTGGGAGTCATTATTGTCTCCGTTATACCCTTCAATATCTGGGATAATATCTCGTCGGCCATTGTGAACGCATATCTCATTGGTAGTCCTGATGCCATTTCGGAAAGACGGTTATTATCTATTACTATGACGGTATCGGTATGTTTTCTGAGCTTTTTCAGGCCTTCTTGGGCAGTTTTTTCTCTTTTTTCCACTTCAAAGGGCATAGTAACTACCCCCGTTACGAGGGCCCCTTCGCTTTTTGCTATTTCCGCGAGTACTGGTGCACCTCCAGTTCCTGTTCCTCCACCAAGTCCGCATGCCAGAAAGACTAGATCGGAACCTCTGAATAGATTTTTAAATTTTTCCCGAGAGTTTTCGGCAGCCTTCCTTCCTAAAACAGGTCTTCCCCCAGTCCCTCTACCATCTGTGACTCCCCCTCCTATTGGTATTTTTTTGTCGGAGTTGACCTCTTTCAGATGATTTTGATCGGTGTTGACCGCTATCATTTCGACTCCAGTTAGTCCTTCTGATGCTATCCTATCAATGGTATTATTTCCTCCACCTCCGATTCCAGTGACTACGATTCGGGGTTTTTGGGTTTGAAATTCAGTTTCATCGGCAATCGAGTCCGATTGTGACTTTCTCGCTTCCTGTATAACTCCTCTCAAAGAACTTTTCATTGTGTGTGACCTCCATTAAAGGTTCCTGGTTTGATATTTTTTGATTTCATTTAGTCGCCCTCCAGATTTGTGTATCCTTCGTTCTCGGCTTCTTTGCCGAGCTTGAGTAATTCTTCTCTCTTCTCAATGTTGTTGTTCATCCAAGATTGGATTATATTTCGTATGACTTCGCTCCTTGTGTTTCCATAAACGCCGATCATATCATCCACAAGTTTTAGCTGTACTCCTCCAAGAAAAACTCGAACTTCCGCTTTTTTCTGGCTTTTTTTGGGCACCTATTCAGCCTCCATCCACAGCAAAATGACATTATAACGTCAGTCTTACTGCAGTTTAATGTATGCAGCTACCGAGTATTTAAGATTTTTGTTTTGGGAGGAATATCTTAACCGGTTGCTGAATATAAAAAGTCATTTAAGTTAGTGAAGTAGATTGATACACGGTTCAGGTGAGTGAATTGAATACTTCAAGGCCTCTGGGAGCACTTCTCTGTCTCGCCAGTGCAGCAGTGGCTATATGTCACATTTATTTCGGATATCTCACTAGTGGAGGACTAGTCCCCCCTCAGGGCCTTGCGTTTGCTTTGCCGGTGACAGTGGGGGTCTTGGTAGCGACTGGTTTGGGTTTCTGGCTGGGTTGGATAATGTTAACTACTGGCGAGTCTAAGCCTGAAACTGGGTCAAAAGCCGGGAAAGACGAATCTAATTAACGAAGATATGAAGTTTAAACTGTAAATTGGGAGGAAGGTGTCGAAAATATGAACGTCAAGAGGTGCGTTATGGTCTTGCTGATTTTGGCGCTAGCTGCATTTGCGTTTTGGCATTTAAGCACTGCAGGGTCGGATTACAGAAAGCTAACCACCTCCGATAGTGGATTTTTCTTTGGGATTGCGAGACAAATGAATGAGTCCGACTCAATTGTTGAGAAATACGAATTGGCTTATCCTCCGGAAGGTCAATCCATATCTCGAGATATTCAACTTCACCCTCTCATGCTCACGATGACTTACAGGGGTATGAATCAGATCGATTCCAACATAACTCTTCTTGATATAGGTATGTACTACTCTCCGATTATCTTCATTTTATCAATGATAGGTGTATTTCTAACAGCTAGGGAGTTCGCCGGTGATCTGGCTGGATATGTTGCAGCAATTTTACTAATCGTTAACGTACAGCTGATATATTGGGTAAAATCCGGAGCTCTGGACAACGAAATAACTCATTTGTTTTTTATCTCATGGAGCATCTTTATGTTCACAAAACTGTTTAAGACCAGAGAAAGAAATAATCTCTTTAAATATGGCGTACTTTCTGGTCTAGTATACGGTCTATTTCTTATTTCCTGGACTGGAGCCATGTTTATTGGTCCGGTTTTGGTGCTAACGATCATACTCTTGCTACTGTTTAGACTGCCTTCTCATTTTACCTCACTTGACGAACTGGAGAAGGCTTTTCATGGAGTTATAAAGGAAAGTAAGAACCTTTTGATTGGAGTTGCCTTAGTCTTCCTCATCTCCACCACTGTAGCAGTTGTTTTTGGGGGAAAAAGACCTGATTTTTGGGTGGATATGTTTGGCCGAGTGTTTGGCTATTTAGGCATAGGTGGGGGGTCAGGAGGGCTTTCTAGCCCTATGGTGGCTTCTGAACAACAGGCACCCTCAAACTTTATAGGTGCCCTCAGAAGGAATTTATACGCTGATCGATTGCTTTTTGCTGGCACCTTTACTCTTGCTGTGGGCGGCGTACTGAAGACCATCTGGAAGAGAAAGCCAAGATATCTATTTATTCTAGCAATGTTCATTACGATTTCTGCGATGTCTATGGATCAGTCGCGGTTCTTTAGGCAGATGTGGCCTGTATAGCCTGTTCTTTGTGCCGTTGGTTTGTCATTCTTCGTTGAAGTCGGTGGTCGAGTTTTTAACTCACGCCATGTGTTGATCTCCGATTGGAATTCTAAGTTAAGAAAGCCTGTTGTGATCGCTTTGGTGGGTGTTATTCTTGTCGTTCCGTTTTTCTACAATGCCAGGGAGGACGTGTCGGCCGATGTGATCTCTCAGACTTATCGATATTCACACGGTAGTTCTCTTTCTGGAAACGAGTATCATGATCTCGTAGATTCCTTCGACTGGCTTCGAGAAAATTCTCCTGAAGACTGCATAGCGGCGATTGAATGGAGTTATGGACATTTCCTTACGGGTTATGCCAATCGTAGGTCCGTGACTGATGGTGCCCAGGTGACTGATGTATGGAACGATAAGACAACTCCCCCTCCAGATATAGTTCAGCAGGATGTGGATAATGATGGCGTACCTGATGATACAACTGGTGACGGCAGATGGGAGAGAACAGGCGAAGGTAGAAGGACTCAAATTCAGGATTTACAGATGGCTGCTGAGAATGAGTTTAGATCTATAGTTACAGGCTTAGCGGATAGTAACTTGAAGATCGATTACATAGTTTTTGATTTCAGAAATGAGGATTCCATTTTATATCAAAATATGGATGATGTAAATTCCAGCCCCGATAACTACAGTACATCTGAAAATGGGATAGAATACGAATTTGATAACCTTACAGTATTTTACGATGGTCAGTCTGCCCGTTTGGTTTCCGATGGCGAAAACCAACCGGTAAATCTTTACGTACTTTATTTGGAGAGAAGCGGAGGCCAGGATCAGGTAGTAGATATTAGAAATGTTGGTGGTTATAACCCTTCAGAGGATGCCCCTTATAATTTCTTTCTCCTGTTTAAGTACAGGGGTTACGAACAGCAGGGCCTTAGGATGCTGGACGACGATATACCTCAAGCTGGCTTTGGTCGTTTTGAGACTCCCGTGATGTCCAAGGTTTTAAACGAATACGAAGTGCCTTCCTTTTTGGATGTGGAACATTTGTCTCCGAATGGGAATTTTGGGGTAGCAAGGATTGATTGGGAAAACTTAAGTTGACGATGGCACAAGTTCTACTAATAATTATGGTGATTTAATTGCAAAAACCTAGGGGAACTCGAGATCTCTACGGACGAGAGATGAAATTGATTCGAAAAGTGTTGGATTCTCTAATTGAGAGTTTTAGAAGATACGGATACGAGGAGATAGAAACTCCAATATTTGAAAGGTTGGAGCTGTTTACTCAGAAGAGCGGTTCCGAAGTTTTGGATCAAATCTATCACTTTGAGGATAAGTCACAGAGAGAGTTGGCTCTAAGGCCTGAGTTGACAGCACCTGCAATTAGGCTATACAACAACGAGTTGAAGAGCGAACCGAAGCCTCAAAAGCTTTATTATTGTGGCCCTTGTTTTCGGTACGAAAGGCCACAAGCGGGTAGATGGAGACAGTTTTTGCAGGCAGGTATTGAGTTAATAGGTTCTGGAAGACCCGAGGCTGATGCCGAGGTCATTGCATTAACAGAGGATTGTTTTGAATCGCTGGAATTTGGAAATTATTCACTGGAAATAGGTAATATAGGCTTGCTCAGGCACATTTTGTCGAAAGAGGGTATAAAAGGTGGGGATCAGGATCCAATTCTTAGGGCAGTTGATAGCGAGGAGGAAGAAAGGATAGAAAAAGAGCTTGATAGATCTGATGCTTCAGATGATTTAAAGGATATGCTATTTAGTCTCATAAGTTTAAGAGGTGGTCACTCCGTAATAGATGAGGTTGAAGATGTTTTGGGGGTATTGAAGGATGTTGAGGAGACTTTGGACAATTTTGAACTTATTATAGATATGCTAGATTCCATTGGGGTGGATTACGTTATTGATTTTGGCATTGCCCGTGGTCTGGAGTACTATACCGATACAGTTTTCGAGGTTTATTGTGGCGATGTTCAGATAGGTGGTGGTGGAAGATACGATGGATTGATAGAAGCTCTCGGTGGGGATCCAACTTCGGCTGTTGGTGTTGGGTTGGGAATCGACAGAATTGCAAGCTTTTTGGAGGACCAAGGTGGTTATAGCGATTCGAGTGAAATCGATATAGCCGTTCTTCCGACAGCTGATGAAATGGTTGAAAATGCACTTGAAATCTCAAGGATTTTGAGAAAAATAGGATTTAGAGTCGATATGGATCTCAGAGGGAGAAATCTTAGCAAATCTCTTAAGCATGCTGATTCAAAGGGTGCTAGATATTCTCTTATAGTGGGCTCAAGGGATATTTCGGATGATAAGGTAACACTAAGGGATATGAAGACTGGTGATCAAACTAAGATCGGCTTAGGTAAACTGGAGACGGAAATAAGTTCCCTTTTGGATTAAGTGGAGGAGAATTATGCTTAGTGAAATTAGGGATAGAATAGCTCCATTTATAGAGAAAGTTGCAGTCCCCTTCGCTAAATTGGGTCTAAAACCAAATCATATCACTGTATTAGCTTTGTTATTGAGCGGAATATCTGGCTATCTTTTTTTTGAGGGTAGTCCTATTCTTGGAGGGGTGATGATTCTGATTGGAGGTTTCTTTGATATAATCGATGGAGCTATTGCTAGGCTAACTGGGGAGGTAACTGAGTTTGGCGGTGTACTGGACTCTACTTCGGATAGAATCTCGGATGCGTTAATTTACGTTGGAATTCTTGGCGGGGGTTACGGAACCCTTTTGGGAGAGCCTATATGGGTTTTTCCGATCACTGCATTGTTAACTAGCTTCTTGGTCAGTTATGTTCGGGCTAGAGCCGAGTCAGCAGGAACTGGAAAGCTCGATGTTGGGATTGCGGAAAGAGCGGAGAGGCTGATAATACTTTCATTAGGTGCCTTCGTAAACTTGATTATCTATGCCCTTGCTTTGGTTTCTGTACTGGCAGGGGCAACTGTTATACAGAGGTTATATGAATCCTTTAAGAGGCTCTAATTAGTTATATCTTCTCTGAATAGATTTGAGTACAGCCTTTTGAGGTATTTTTTCCCTTCCTTTAGGATCTCTCTTCCTTTCCCCGTGATGTTATAGTACTTTTTTGGTCTACTTCCTTCCTTTTTCCAATCCCCCTTTATATAGTCCTTTCTTTCGAGTCGGTATAGGACCGTATACGTTGTTGTGAGAGGTGGTTCCCACCCGAATCTATCTTCGACTTCTTGCCTTAGCTCGTAGGCATATGCTGGTCCTTCTAGTAGAATCTTTAGGATATATGGCCAGAGTAGTTCTTCCCTAGTTTTTTTCTTCATTCTCTCGAGAGGCATAAGGTTCAACCAAGGCTTTACCGGAAAACTTATAAAGGTTTTCAGACTTGAAGTATTTCAAGATGTGAAACATTTCGGTGTTTGATATGAGTAAAATAAACGTTGCAATTGCTGGAGTTGGAAACTGCGCTTCGTCCCTTGTTCAGGGCGTGGAATACTATAAAGACGCTGATGAGAATGAGGATGTTCCTGGTCTGATGCATGTTGATTTCGGAGGATATCATGTCAAGGATGTTGATTTCGTTGCTGCTTTTGACATCAATGCAAATAAGGTAGGTAAGGACCTTTCCGAAGCAATATTCACGAAACCTAATTGTACCAAGAAGTTTTCCGATGTGCCTTATCAGGATGTTGAGGTTTTGAAAGGTGAGCCCAAGGATGGTTTTGGGAAGTACTTGAAAGGCAAACTTCCAGTAGACAAAGCTCAGGAGCCTGTGAACGTTTCTGAAGTTCTGAAGGATTCGGACGCGGATGTATTGATAAGTTATATGCCGGTAGGTAGCTTTGAGGCTTCTCGGTACTACGCCAGAGAGGCTCTTGATGCCGGTGTGGGCTTCGTCAATAGCATACCTGAATTCATCGTTTCTGATGAAGAGTGGGGAAGTAAGTTCGAGGAAGCTGGAGTGCCATGTGCAGGTGACGATATAAAATCTCAAGTTGGAGCTACCATCCTCCATAGAACGATAACAAATCTGCTGAAGGATAGAGGAGTTAAGGTAGAGGAGAGCTTTCAATTGAACGTCGGTGGAAACACGGATTTTCTAAACATGCTTGAGGAGGAAAGGTTGACTTCTAAGAGGACAAGTAAAACAGAGGCCGTGTCTTCACAGGTTCCATATGAGGTACCTCTGAGGATTGGTCCAAGTGATTACATACCATTTTTGGATGACAATAAGATCTGTTATATCTACGTGAAAGGAAACAAGTTTGGTGACGTACCATTGACTATAGACCTCAAGCTATCAGTGGAGGATTCCCCGAACAGTGCTGGTGTAGTGATCGATGCATTGAGAGCCGTTAAGCTTGCGAAAGATAGAGGAATCGGTGGGCCTTTGACGAGTATCTCAGCTTATTCGTTTAAGCATCCCCCCAAACAGATGACAGATGACGAGGCAAAACAGGCAGTAGAGGAATTTATTTCTGGAGAGAGGGAGAGGTAAGTTGAAACTTGACTCTGTTATTGTTGGCCACGCGACGGTTGATGTGAACGTACACCCTCAAGGAATAGTCGAAAACATTTTGGGCGGTGCTCCTACCTATGCAGGATTTGCTATGACTAAGCTGAATAAGGAAGTTGGGATAGTATCAAAGATTGGAAAGGACTTTCCAGATTATTTCCCTCCACTATTCAGCAAGTTTGGGTTGAATACTGAGGGGATTTTGACCACTTCTGGAATGACAACGAAGTTTGAAAACAGATATAGTGAAGACGATGAAAGGAACCAAATCGTTCAAGAAGTTGCTGATTCTATCTCTCCGGCCGATATTCCAGAACAATACATGAATGCTCGAAGTTTTTATCTATCCCCCGTGGCTGATGAAATACCCCCTGAAACGATCTTGAAACTCTCAAAGACGGAGGGGGTAACGATGCTAGACCCTCAAGGGATATTTAGAGAAATAGGCGACTCAGGTGCTATTGAAATAAAGAAGCCTTCTTCTCTTTCCGAGTACTTCAAGGAAGTGGATATAGTTAAGATGAGCAGCGATGAGTTTCGTACATTCGACAAGCCTGGAAGCGAGGTTCTTAGAGATATTGTGGATATGGGACCAGAAATAGCGATTTTGACGTTGGGAGAAGACGGTTGTAGAATACTTTTTGACGAGGATATAACCCACGTGGATGGATTTGATGTTGATGTCAAGGACTTAACGGGTGCTGGTGATGTATTTGGTGCTGCGTTTCTATCCGAGTATTTGGAATCGAAGAACCCTTTAAAGGCTGCTAGATTCGCGAATGCTGCTGCAGCATTAAAGATAGAGTATAAAGGACCAACTGGATTCCCAAGTAGGGACGAAGTAAGAGAGCTTCTTTAGCCTCTAATTTTAGGTTGGAGAAGTTCGCTTTTTAATTTTTTAAAATTTTAAGGAGTTAATGCTAAAATAGGGTTAGCATCAGTATGATTTTGCAAAGTGAGCCCAATACTTCGCGTCTTTGCCACACTTTACGCATTTTTTCTCCTTTGGTCTGTCGTATTTCAATGGGATATTAGTAATTTTGGCCGTCGTTTCATCCTGAATGGAGTTTTCGCATGATTCCTTTCCGCACCATGGGGCTTTGATGAAACCTCCTTTTTCGTTTGTTATCTTTTTGAACTCTTCGTAGTTTTCAACTTCTCTAGTGTTTTCTTCGAGAAAATTTTTTGCCCTTTCAAGCAGGTTTCTCTGGATATCTTCTAGGACCTCTTCTACTCGTTTTTCGAGATTTTCTTGATCAATTGTTGTTTTTTCATTAGTATCTCGTCTAGAAAGCGTTAGGGTGCCTTCTTCTACTTCGTTCGGCCCTATTTCGATTCTAAGTGGGATGCCTTTCATTTCCCATTCGTTGAATTTCCATCCGGGCGTCTTGTTTTCTCTATCATCTATCTTACAGTGATTCAACCGAGATGCAATTTCCTCCGCGATTTGATGTACTTCTTCCTTTTTGCCACCCGGAATTGGCACTATTACTGTCTTTGTGGGTGCTAGCCTTGGCGGAATTATCAATCCTCTGTCGTCGGAGTGCACCATGATCATGATACCCAATTGTCTGGTTGTTATTGCAAAAGTGGCTTGGTGTGGGTGCTTTTCTTCTCCCTCTCGGCTGTTAAAGGTGATATCAAAGGCTTCTGCGAAATTAGTTCCATCGTAATGGAAGTCGGGACCTTGGACGGCCTTGCCGTCCGGCAAGAGGTATTCTATTGACCATGTATTAATGGCCCCTGCGAACTTTTCTTTTTCGGATTTTAGTCCAACTACTCCGGGAAGTGCCATGTAGTTTTCGGATACTTCTTTGTAGATATCTAATATCTTCTCCTTATCCTTCAGCGCTTCTTCCTTAGTTTCATATACGGTATGGCCCTCGTTCCATAGAAATTCTCTCGTTCTTAGAAAAGGCGTGGGGTGCTTAAACTCCCACCTTACCACATTATTCCATTGATTCAGTTTTAATGGAAGATCCCTCCAGGATTTTATCCAATCTCTGTAGGATTCGTACATGATGGTTTCGGAAGTTGGCCTGACAGCGAGTCTTTCGTTTAGTTCTGAACTACCGGCTTCTGTGACCCATGCAACTTCTGGATTAAAACCCTGAAAGTGTTCTTTTTCCTTTTCCAGGAGTGATTCGGGTATAAATAGGGGGAAATAGGCGTTTTTTATACCTATTTCTTTAAAACGCTCATTCACCTTCTCTTTGATTTTGCTCCATATTGAGTAGGCTAAGGGTCGGTAGACCATGCAGCCGCTTACTTCAGAGTAGTCGGCTAATTCGGAATTGATTATGACATCCTGATACCACTCACTTATGTTGTCTTCCTTTGAGGTATTGATACCAAGATCTTTGCTCATTTTTATTCCTCTTCTGCCTCTTGTTCTTTTGAAGTCAATTTTTTAAAGCTTGTTAGGATGAGGTAATTCCTGAAGTTTCATTTTGGTCAGTAGAAGCTTTTTATGCCAGACTATTTGAACGATATTGATAAAATTTTTTCTATACTGACGGATTAAATTTTGGTGAAGGCAGATCAAATGAATTTGGAGGAATATCTCAGAGAGAGGGGAGTTGATGCGAAATTCCACAGATTTTCCAAGTCCACTCTTACGGTTGAAGATTCATCTGAACTTGTGGACGCAAAGGCAGAGAGAGTTGTCAAATCACTAGTGTTCAAAGATAGTCATGGGAACTTCTTTTTGGTTATAGCGCCCGGCGATAGAAGGGTAGATGAGGAAAAGCTTTCTGAGGAGAGAGGGTCACCCGTTAGGTTGGCGAAAGCAAGAGAAGTTGAGGAGGTTACTGGGTATAAGATAGGTGAAGTCCCACCGGTATCACATGAATTAGAAACATACATGGATTCTAAAATAAATGATTTTGAAACCGTATTTGCCGGTGGCGGCTCGACCCATGCATTGGTAGAATTACCTACGAAGGATATCAAGGGGCTTTCTGATCCAACTGTTCTTGACCTTTCCGATTAGTCCGGTGAGGTTAGGTTTTCGTATCCATTCTTTTTAACTAAGAATGTGTCTTCGAATCTACAACCCCCTAATTTTTTGGTGTATAATCCGGGCTCTACGGTTACCACCATATTTTCTTTCAAGGTTTCATCTGAGGATGGCGATATTCTAGGGGGTTCATGTATGCTAAGACCAACTCCATGTCCTGTGCTGTGGAGGTAGTATTTTTCGTAGCCCTCCTTATGGAAGACTTTCCTTACTGTCTTGTCTATTTCAGAAGTCTCGGTTCCCCCTTCGAGTTTCTTGAGAGCTTCTTTCTTTGCTCTCTTTGTAACTTCCATCAATTTTCTTTGTTCTCTCGAAGGAGATATTCCAAAAGTTCTGGTCATATCCGAGTTGTAATTTTTCCATTTGGCCCCTAAATCAACTACCAGGAGTTCTCCTTCCTTTAGTTCCTTATTTGAGGCTTTAAAGTGGGGATATCTAGAATTTTTACCACCGGCAACAACTGTTGTAAAAGCTGGTTCCTCTGATCCAATCTTTCTCATTTCGTATTCTACTTCTGCGGCGATTTCTAGTTCTGTATTTCCGGTTTCCGACATTTCTCGAGCTTTTTCCATACCTCTTTTTGCAATCTGTCCCGATTTTTTTATTCTTTTGATTTCTTTTTCCGTTTTGGTCTTTCTAAGATCTCCTATTAGGTCGGAT
>JBKHIS010000056.1:0-7531 GCA_046538535.1 Hadesarchaea archaeon
GATAGAACCGGCCATAAAACTTTGGCTCCAAAAGGAAGGCGAAGACGTGGGTGGAGAGGGTAAGATAGGTCTTTTGGAGGCCATAGAGGAGGAGGGTTCCCTCAACAAAGGCGCGGAAAAAATTGGGATGTCCTACCGATATGCTTGGGATTTGATAAGGGAGCTAGAAGATAAATTGGATTACGATTTAGTAAAATCTGAAAAGGGCGGCGTTAGTGGAGGTGGTTCTAGCCTTACTGAACAGGGAAGAAGCCTTGTAAGGAGATATAGATGGATGAAGGAAACACTCGACAGAGAGATCAAGGGAAGTACCTTTTGGGAGAATTTGACCACAAAGATCTCAGCAAGAAATAGACTGAGGGGTAGAATTGAAGAAAAGAAAATTGGCGAGGTGGGGGCTAAAATAAAACTAAAGGTGGAACCCTCGGAAATGACTGCATTTATTACGAGGGAAGCTGCCGAGGATATGAATCTTGAGGAGGGAGAATCCGTAGAAGCAGTGATCAAAGCTACCGAAGTAATGATCTCTAAAAAATCGAAAGACTAGCAAGGTGCTGCTTTGGAAGATCTCAAATTTACCAATGATTTCGGTCCATACTATTTTATCCTCTTTGAAATCTTGAAAGATGCCTCGCCCTTTATTCTTTAAATTTACAGACCTGCTTGAGCATTTTTCATGAAATTAAAAACTTTTCAATGGGGGACTAAAGAACTTGCAGGAGATCCAGACGAGGCCATCTATGCAGCTAAACTGTTCAAAAGCCCTTGATAGTGAAAAACTTTTAACATACAAATGTAATTTGGCTTGATTGGGAAATGGCAATTATATCAGCTTTCCTCGTTTTTATTGGTGGTTTTAAGAAATAATTTTTTAGTCTATAGCACGGGGAACTTCGATTGGCTTCCTTAGCGTTTAAAGGATTAAACCACAAGCTTATACTCTCTTCGAGAGCTTTTCAGCATTGCTTTATACCTTCATTAAATTTGGTGAAAGTAATCAAACTGTTTTTACCATCCCTATGAACACATAGTTCAAGTTTAGACTTATACAGCATTTACTCATACTGAAAACTCAAAAACGATATCTCTTTTTATTAACTCATCCGCATAATCGTGGTGGATCAGGACCATATACATTCCATATTCTACAAAGGTGATGAATGAACATAAGAAGAAAAACTTGTCTCCATTTAATGAACTTCATCTTAGTTATCGATTGAAATTTTGCTACCAGACGATAATAAATCTACAGGTAAAAATGGCGCCGGGGCTGGGAAATGAATCCATGCTCTTTGTTGAAGGAATCCTCATGATTCCGAGTTCAGGATTTTCAAGAATGCTTTAGATTTTACCATTTCGATCTTGCGGTAAGATTCCAGATTTAGTAGGTGAGGTCTCCGAAACAATATAATTTGCCTCCCATCACTGCCAGTTCGAGAATCATGTTGTCCGAGAGAGGTCTTCCCCGATCTCATGGGGCCTACGACTATGATCCTCTGGTCTGCTCCCTCTCTCAACAGGTTTGAAGCAGCAGACCAGCTCCCGCATCTCTTCGTTTCTCCCAGTGAGCTTTTCGAGAACGTAATTCGGACAGAGCTTCCGCTTGTCCTTGAATATAGGGTTCCTTTTCAAAACGGTTCAGCCTCCGATAGTCAGGGACTCCTCCTATTAGAACAGGAGAGCGGAGAGAATTCTCTCACAGAATATAAAAAACGTTGCAGGAGGCCTAGTGAATGTAAAAATCCTCTTTCTACGGTGATAAAAAATATCATCAAAACTTTCTTAGTGTTCCAAAACCAATGGAAGTTTGGCCTCTTACTAGGTTCGCGCTGTAGTTCAGCCTACTGGCTCTGCCCAGGTACACCCCCCTTTATCTTTTTGAAAAACTTTTCGTCCAGCCTCGAGACGAGTTGGCAACGGATAATTTTAAACTCATTAAAAAGAAAGAGAAAAAGTTAAATATGAAAAAAAGTTACATATAAATAACTTTTGGGGTTGAACAGAGAGTGAGAAGGGCTAATATGAAAAAGATACAGTTACGTTTTGAGCCGCCTTTGCTATCAATTATCGGTAAATCGATCCTACTAGCCGGCCTGAGGGGAAGTGGTGAAATTATATGAGAAAAAAAGTAGATTATACAGCGATCATGGTCGGAGTCCTTGCGATAGCTTTACGTTTTATTTTGGGAATCTTTACAACTGATTTACCTCAGCCATTAACCCAGTTTCTATGGATGTGGGGTGTCGCAATGGTGTCTCTAGGAGTTTTTGATTTCTTATTTAAGAATAACGAAGTGGAGAAGTCGGACGAAATGCAACAAAAATCTCAGAATAAAGCGAAGTCCGTTTCTTGGATAATAACTTTCCTCACCTTATTGGCTTTGGGGACTCTCTCTCGTTTTACGGATTTAAATGTCGGAATATTCTTCCTAACACTTCTAGGAATCATGTTAGCCTCTTATACACTGGCGCTCTTTTACTTCCGAAGACACACTGAGAAAATCTAATGACTGGTAATCACGATGAAAACCAAGATAAAAGAATATCGTGCAAAAAAAGATTTCACCCAGAAAGAGTTAGCCGACAAAGTGGGGATAAGAAGAGAGACGGTTCTCCACATAGAAAAAGGTAGATATAACCCTTCACTAAAACTGGCCCACCGGATCGCAGAAGCTCTTAACTCAAGTATAGAAGAGCTTTTTATTTTTGAAGAAGAAAAGAACAACAGTCAATAGAAAATTAAATGATAGTCAAAATGTTGGTAACTTTTTAGATGCTATTCTCTTTTTATAAAGCTAGCAAGCATTGCTGTGTTTAACAATTAACCCTTTTATCTCAAAATCGTGTATTTTTCCTCGAAATGGGTAGGGTGAAACCTAACCGGAGTATGTTGGTCTGTTTTTTGACCGGAAAGAATAAAATTTTGAGCTAGTTAAACAACGGCGAGTTCTATCTATCCCCCAGTTTTTTGATTCTTGGTTTGACGGATTGGAGAATATGAACGATGGTAAGGTCGGAAGACCCTACGAGTTTCCGGAGAGTTTTGTCCAGTTCGCTGCTTTGTGGTAGGAATTTTTCCATTTACCATATTGGAAGCCCAAATTTTTTAAATAAGCCTTTAACTTCCTTATTGAAGCATGACGCTGAGTGAAGGGAAGTATCCAATACTGGACTTTGATGATTCAAAGGATTCGATCACAGATCCACAAGAAGTAATTGAGGGGGAGGATCTTCCGGAGAGGGCGGTTATAGTTTTCTTGAAGGAGATTATCGAGAAACTTGAGGAGGACTGGGAGGCGGAAAGGGTCGATGAAATAGAGATGACCACCATGAAAAACTTCCCCATTTTCAAAATTTCTCACGACGGAATGGAAATAACCGTTGCGAACTCCCCTCCGGGTGCACCTGCAGCTGTCGGGGTTATGGAGGAGCTTGTAGCAAGGGGTTGTAACAAGATAATCGCGTGTGGAAACGCAGGCGTGCTACGAGAAGACCTCAAAAGAGGCTCGGTAATGATAGTCGAATCTGCCGTTCGTGACGAGGGAACATCCTACCACTACGCCTTCTTCCAGAGAAATACATGCCGATGAAGAGGTCGTGAAGGTGATAGAAGACGTCTTCAGAGAACATTCTGTGGACTACTACATTGGAAAGACATGGACCTCAGACGCTATTTTCAGAGAAACCGAGGAACTAGTGGAAAGAAGGAGATCGGAAGAGTGCTCCACCGTCGAAATGGAGGCCTCAGCTCTGATTTCCGTATCTGATTTTAGAGAAATAAAATTCGGTCAAATTCTGGCTTTTGGAGACGATGTGAGTGGGGAAGAATGGGATGAAAGGAAAGAAAGCAAGAGCCACAATAACGAAGATAAGGTATTTGAGTTAGCGGTGGAGAGCGTCATAGCGTTATAAATGAAAAAGTATATTGAAGAAGTTGTCTAAGCTTTTTGTCTAAACTAGATTCGGCGGACTACACCACGCTGTGGCACAAGATACGGAATCTCAGGTTAGAAATTCCGGAGAAGGAGGGAGAGATGGTTGTCGCAGTGGATGCCACCGGGATCAAGGTGACGAATCGAGCGAATGGATTCGGAGATAACATGATCGAGAGAGGAGGGGATGGATCAAGGTACATGTCGTTGTGGGTGCAGACCCCGGAGTAATATTAGATAACGAATGAAAAACCGGTGATTCGGAATTCTTCAATGAACGGGTGGGGATCTGGATTTTGAGGTTGTTAGATGGACGGAGCCTACGGCTGAGAGGAATTATTCAAGACCTGGGGAGGAAGGGAGCGGATCCGTTATCCGGAGTCAATTTCTACAGGAACACTAATACAGGACTATCACCAGAGGCAAGGCCACCAGAGAATCCAACGACTTAGAACATGAGGAGTGGAAAGAAGAAGATTACGGGAAAAGGTGGAGAGCCGAAGGATTCTTCACCACCGTCAAACGGTACTTTGGCGAAACAGTCTAAGCAGCAAGCGCCCGAGGAACAGTGAATAAATTCCAGAGAAAATTCATGCTTTAAAACCTGATGATCGAGTTCTAGAGCAAAAACAAAGACAGAGAGTCACCGGACAACAGAGCAAAAGAATACCTTATCCAAAATTATTACACACAGCACAGGCATAAACCGTATAAAAAAAATAAAAAGAATAAAGAGATTGAAGCAACTATCAATTTTTACACCTGGCTACAAATGAATCCACAACCAGCTCCGCAACCAAAGTACGCAAGAGCACCGCAGAGAGCTGAGCAACCAAAGACAGTCCAGAATCCCGTCAGACCAGAGCACGCTCCAACACACGAAGTATAGCCAATGACCCCGCTTGCCGCACTCGCACAAATAGCTCCACAGATTTCAAAGCAATCAAAGTCAGATATTGCAAGTACTTTATCTTTGTCTATACAAACGATTGCTGTGGTATTTTTTACTTGATCTCCTTTGACGGCTTTCACATTGATAGTAGCCGTGTTCCAAACCTCGTCCTTAATAGAGCTCGGAACCGAAGCGTAATCAGCTGGAGTGTACGTCTTCACCACTTCAGCCTCTTCTTCCTTTACACTATATCCTTGTTCTTCTAGGTTTTCGACGATGGCCTGATATTTGGCGTTTTCCTTCAGGATTTCCATCGGTTTTTCCAGTACTGAAGCTGTCCCGGTGACGGTAGCGTAAGCCCTTTCCGAAGTTCCGTTATCCCGATGAATAATCCGTGCGTCCAAATCTTTTCCATGGGCTCTGAACGGAATCTTAACTACTGTGCTTCGACTGAGTACCTCCCCGTTCTTATTCATAATCACTTCTTGTGCTTCCGATTCCGGAAGCCCCGGCGTACAATGATCCTTCCGAATCAGTTCCTTCATCAACAACCTAGTGTCCTTATTCGTCCAAGCATTGACGACTGCCTTTCTTTCCTCGAAGCCGTCAAGATTCTCCGTGTTCACGGTGAAATTGTCTGCAGTCGGGCAAGGATTTTGCGAGCTGCAACTGGAGCAGGAACTGGAATCAGCGGCCGCCACCGGAGCCGAAAGCGCTGTTGTGAGTAATAACAACGGTAGGATTAACGCCCCAATTTTGGCAATTTTTCTAACCCTTTCACCCCCGTTTAGAGTTCTATTTGCTTTTTTTTTTCGCCCTTAAAAGTATTTCCATTTTTAGGACTTCAAAGTACAATTTAGTACAAAAATACTTACCAATCCCACGGTCCAAAAAAAGAAAAACCAAAGACAAAAACCCAAAACACCGAAAAATCAAATTTACGGGCAAAAATGACGCCGGGGCTGGGATTCGAACCCAGGCAGCGCCGAAGCGCAACTGGCTTAGCAAGCCAGCGCCTTGACCAGACTCGGCCACCCCGGCCCATGTTATTTGATTTCTTTGTAAACACTAAATATTCTTACCGTTTACAAACTTTTTCATTATAATGAGGTGGCGAACGCGACCCAAGTCGACGCCTTCCACGGTCGCCTGCCATCCAGCCGCAAGCTCGGCCCCGCGACCCCGCAAGCGTCAACCTTCCTGCCTACGGCTGCGGACTTCCGTCCCTGACCGGGTTCAGCAGATGAAGGTGGTTTACTCCGACCCTCCGGCAAGAGCTCCACCACCGGCGACCCTGCGGGACGGGACTTCAACGCCGCGAACTGGACCGACGACTGCTTCCGTACGCCTTCTCAGGACTTTTGGCCCGGCATATAGCGGATTTCCGGAGAGGGCACCGCTAACTCCCCGGCCTAGTTCGCCACCATTCACACTCGTAAACGTTATTACGAAATAAGGGTTTTCTTCTCCCTCTCCAAACCGAGTTCATCAAGAATTGAACAAGAACGACAAAGAGTATTGGAAGTGGGCTCGCCGCATATCTCGCACTTACCTAACTGTATTTTTGCGGAGCCATTTGGCAAATGAGGTCTAATTTTTTCAAAAGTCCTCAAAATTCTAAATTTAGTGGTTGGGTGATTCTCCTCCATTTTGTTAATGAAATTTCTCACTTCACTTCTCATACCCCCTACATGCGGACACTCGTCAATATGTACCGCGAAATCCTTCAGCATAGCATATATTGCTATCTCCTTTTCAGAGAGCACCCTTAAGGGCTTAATTCGGGGAACAAAACCTTCCTTTCCCCTGCTTTTTGGCCGAAGCCTTTGAAGTCAAGAGAGGTCCCCCCTCAAGTAGTTTAACATCACGGTCTGAACCACGTCATCGAGGTTGTGACCAATAGCAATCTTATCAGCACCCATCTCTCTGGCGCTCTGATTCAGTAGTGACCTTCTAAAGATTCCACATATGGTACAAATGTCAGGCCCCCCACGTCCCCTCGATATATTGGACAACTCATCAAGCGTGGCTCCAAATACATCATCAAAGCTTATCACAAGGTGTTCGACACCCAGGTTCTGGGTAAAACTCCTAGCCAATGGCAAGCTTTCATCGCGATATGCCTCTATTCCCTCATCGATGGTAATGGCCTTCACTTCGAATTCTTTATGTTGAGAATGTTCATGTAGCAGTTTCAAAGCCGTCATGCTGTCAGTTCCGCCTGAAACAGCCACCACGACCAAATCACCCGGTTCAACTAACTTTTCTTGTGAAACAGTCCTACGAAACTTCTTCTTCACGTAATCTTCGAGGCACCTATCACACCGGTGTACCCCGGCCGTTCTTTGAAAGTAAACCGATTCACGGCCGCAAAAGGAACAGTCGGGCAAATCAACCACCTGAAACGACGGGAATAGTTTCTATTAGGTCCCCTTCCCTGACTTCCATGTCCTCAGGAACGATCCTATCGTTCACTTTTACGACGACCTCCTCTGGATTTTTGTTCAGCTTTTTTAACAGGTGGCTCACATCCGATCCCCGTGGTAAGGTAAGCTTAGTGGTATCTCCCTCGCCTATCATTTTAGCCTCCACCCTTATCTCCGACATTTTAATCACGCATAAAGCAGGAAGAAGTTAAAAGCTATCAAGGAAAGCGAAACGAAGCTAATGGCGTTGGAAAGGATGTTTCCCCGTTCCTTGGATCCAGT
>JBKHIS010000057.1:0-7528 GCA_046538535.1 Hadesarchaea archaeon
AGGGCCGTTGTTACCAAATTTGGAACTTGGACAAGGCTGAGAGATACAAAGGCCGGAAAAGTCTGTCCGGTTCTTCTTACGTTCTAGTTTACCCTCTTTCTTGTTTTGAAGAGGTGGTTGTAGAAGACAAACACCATATAGAGGATTCTCCCGTTCCTATTTCTAGATTAGACATTCAGAGCCGACAGGTTAAGCTCGGAGAGGTGAAAACATGAAGTGGGTTACTTTTCTCAAAGAGGACCCGAACGGTCTCTATCAGCCGGGCGAAACCCGTTACTTGAACGATGACGCAGCGAAAAAATATCTCGATAAAAATATTGCAGTAATTCACGGTTGGAAGTGTCTAAGATGTGGAGAAGGGCCAATTGAACAGGAAAAGAAACCAAAAATCTGTCCAAATCCGAACTGTCAATCAAAAACTTTCAAGGCCTTTCATCCTATAGAACATGACGAAGTGGCCCAAGCGATTTATCAAAATATCCCGATTGTAGCGGCCGAGGATAACGGGGAATTATGGATTTATCAAAACGAAGGGGAAAATAAAGGAGTTTACAGTAACGACATAGCGGAAAGCGTCATAAAAGAAAAAATAAAAGATCTAAAACCCGGTTGTAAGCAACACTTCAGAAATGAAGTCCTCGACTACATTAGAATTGAAAACTACATTTCCAGAAAAAAACTAGGCTTGTCGGAAAGAAAAATAGCGGTTAAAAATGGTATTTTAGATCTCGAAAGTAGGGAACTTGAAGAGTTCGGACCGGAAAAATACGTTATTTCAAAAATACCGGTAAAGTACGACCCCGACGCTGAATGTCCAGAGATTAAAAAATTTATAGAAAGTTTAGTAGGTAACGGAAAGGACGTTAACAAAATTGTAGAGATGATAGGTTACTCCCTACTTAGGGAAAACCCATTAAACAAAGCATTTATGGGTCTAGGCCCCGGCGAGAACGGAAGATCGACGCTTTTCAACCTCATTCAAGAATTTTTAGGAATTAAAAACGTGGCCGGTGTCGATTTAACTGACTTGATTTATGACCGTTTTGCTAGTGCCGACCTTTACGGAAAACTGGCCAACATGTGTGCCGACATAAGTGACCGTAAAATCAAACACTCAGGCCGGTTCAAGAAACAAGTCGGTGAAGACTTAATACGTGCACAACATAAAAACCAGGACGCTTTTCACTTCAAAAACTACGCCACTCCTTGGTTTTCAGCCAACGAGCTCCCGGAAACCACGGACAAAACTAGGAGTTTTTACCGGCGTTGGGTTATCATAAACTTCCCGTACACTTTTACAAGCGACCCGGAGGAACTGGAAAAAGAAGGATACAAAGAAAAAAACTCTGACCTACCCGACTCGATCATTACCGACAAAGAACTGTCAGGCCTACTTAACTGGGCATTAAACTGTTTAGAAAACGTTCTGGGAAATAAAAGATTTACAAACGAAAGAACTATCGAAGAGAAAAGGGAACTTTGGGAACTTGAAAGCGATCCGGTTTTAGAATTTATCGACACATGGTGTATAGAAGACAAGAAAAAAGGTGAAGAATACCTAAAGACGTTATCCGTCAAGCTTACCGGAAATTTTGCATAGAAAACAACTACAACCAGATAGCTCAAAGCGAGTTGACTAAGCGGCTAAAGGCTCACGGGGTTCAAACTTCAAGACCCAGAGTAGAGGTTGACGGTGAAAAAACACGGGTTCGTTGTTACAAGGGCATAACTTTGAAACCGGAAACAATCCAAAACAAAGATTTGGTCCACTTGGTCCAAGGTGCTTTTAATTCATTTTACGAAAGAGAACTAGATTTAGATAATAGTAAAAAACAAAAAGACAGCGACTCGGTCCACCCGGACCAGAAAGTTTTGGAGGATTCACCAACGACTGATAGATCCCAACTGGATAAGGTTCGGGCCTTGAAAACGGTAAAAGAATCACTTAAAGCTGAGAGTGATTACACTCGTGAAACTTTGATAAAAGAGGCGGAAAGTGAAGGGTTGACCCGTAAATTTGTGGAGGAAAGTTTGAAGAGAGGGGTGGTTTGAATGGTTGAAACTGTTGAGCCTTTCAAGGAAATTCTTTCAAATTACTTCAATCAAAAATTCAGTAGAACTGAAGGTGAGGTGTCTTTTTGGGATCGGGAGGTTGGAGTTTATCACGCTTCTGATTTTGGAAAGTGTTTAAGGAAACTTTACTACGAACACAAGTTAGGGAAACGGAAACGGGAAAAGTCTTACCCGGACCTTCACTTAGGGAATAAAGTCGAGTACATTATCAAGGACGCTTTAGCGAATCATTACGGGTACGACTTTATCAAAAATAGTTACCGGATAGAGCTGGATCTTGGAGACTGTAAGGTTGTGGGTCAGACGGACCCGGTTCTTGTCGGGGTTAACGGTGAGGTAGAGAAACTGTTTGAAATTAAATCCACTAAGTCTTTGAAATATCGGAAAGAAGAAGGCCCGGCTGAAAACCACCTTATGCAGGTCCATCCGTATATGAAGGGTTTGGGTTTGGATTTTTGCACGATCGTTTATGTTCAGAAGAGTGATTTAGAAGTTTTACCTTACAAGGTCCGTTTTGACAAAGAAACTTTTGCACGTGGGAAAACCCGGATTTTAATCCTACATAAGGCCCTGACCGGCGGTAGTCCTCCCGAAGCTGAGCCCTTTTGCCCTGATTGGGAATGTCGTTTCTGTAATTATTCTGAAGAATGTCCGAAGGGAGGTGATTGAGTGTCTGAAAAAATTGAACCTGTTAGAGAAAATGCTATGCCGGATAAGGTAGGCCGATCCGATGAAACCTTGGAATCAAACAAGGGTAGTGGGCCTGTTTTGAGTAGAAGAATCCCTATCAATTCGAAAAAGAGAAACCTTCAAGTGGTAATTTGGGGCGGTGAAAATGGTCCCAGTATTGCTTTGGAGGAAGGAAAAAACACTGAAAACGGTTGGCAGAACAAGAGAATCTACTTACCTGTTTCGAAGAGTTTTGAGATAGCTGAAAGAATCAAGGAAGCCGGTCTTACAGTCAGAGATTCTAACGAATAGAGTTGTTGTATATACAACAAAGATTATTAGGGAAGTCTTGGATAAGTGGTGAATAAGAACACAAAAAAATGGTGGTTAGATGTCTAAAAGCAAGGTTTTGAAGGAAGATAAGGATTATTGCCCACCCTCCAGAAAACAGCTGTTGAGACATTTGGATGTTGCTTTGAAGGAGGCTCTGCACAAGATCGAGAATGGCCGGATTCGTAAGCCGGAAAATGAGCGGGTCCGGGTAAAGTGGATTCGATCTTTAGGCTATCTCGTGGGTCAGTATAGGCGATTACTCAAGGACCGTGACCTAGAAGAGCTGGCTGAAAGGGTTGAGAAATTGGAGGAACAGAGAAATGCCGAGTAAAAAGACTCTGAAGCGGAAGGTTGAAAGTCTCGAAGGGCCTGAAAAGTCTGAAAATGGCATGATTAATCTTACAGAAGAGTTAGCCGCAATGATGGGGGAACCACCCGAAGATGTTGAGTATGATCCTTTTGAGGGTTTTACAGTTAGGGGGGAACCGGTGGAGGTTTACAAGGTTTTTGAAACGGTTGTGAAAGAAATGGAGGAAGAGGAATCATGACTACTAAGAGAAAGCTGAAAAACAAGATTGATAAGATAGAACCTAGCGAATCTGAAGGCCCTGAGAAAATAGTAATCCATTGGAGAAATGTAGACGGTGATGAATTACTACGCATAACCAATGACCTCAAAACTGGTGAGAGTAAGGAGGAGTGGTTTGACGTTGACTTCTAGAAAACGGTTGGAAAGCAAAGTCGAGAGTCTTGAAAAAAATTCCCGTAAATCCATGAGTGGAGGAGAAAGCAACGTTGCGGAGGCTCTGGAAGAAGTTGAGGAAGAGCTAGACGAAGAAGACATGTTTACAGAGAAAAAAAAGTTTGGAGATATGGGTATTGAAGAGGTGGGAGAGTTTCTTGAGTTTAGGGAAAAACACCTTGAAGAAGAGGAAGTGGGCGATTCTGCTGGAGAAAAAACATTAGAAAAGATTATAGAAGAGCTTGAAGACGAACTGAAAAAGAAAGAAAAGCTGGAGGATATACGTAAAGAGCTTGTAAATGAGGGTTGTTATTCGATAGAGGCGTTGAAGAAAGGAGCCAAAAATAGAGGGATAGGTAATAACTTTGCCGTTAGTTGGTTGGATCGTGAAGGGCTTTTACTCGAAGAGTTTAGAAAGGAGTCATGCCAATGACGGGTAAAAAACAGTTGGAGAAAAAAGTTGAAAATCTTGAAGAAGAGAACGGCGTTAATGAGGATGTTAGAATTGTTATTGATTATTCCGGTCTTGTCGATGGGATCTATAAGCATATTATTGATATGGGGTCCGGTGAGAGTAAGACTGTGAAGGATTTTGATAGTTGGCGTGATTTTGATGAATAAGAGAGAGTTAGAAAACAAGATAGAGGATCTTGAAGGGCCGGAGCCAGAGGATGAGGAAGTTAGGATAACTGTTGGAAGTATTCCTGAGGACGCCGACCCTGAAGATAGTCCGGATCCTATTCATCTGGAGTTGGAGACTTAATTGAGGTTTTTGTGATGGTGGGTTGTTTTGAGTGGTTGGGTTTTTTTGCTTGTCTGGAACTAGAATTGAAGCAATTTTAGAGGTTTTTTGGTTTGGTTAAGTAAATGTATATTCTTGATTATCCACTATCGAAATAAATACATTTTAAAAAAAAGGAATTTAATGAGAAAATATTAAGTTTTTAATAATATAAGCTCATATAATTGCTTTTTTAGAAAAGATTTTTAATAGATAACTATGGCAATTTTATGGTAAATTGATGATGTGATTTAATGTTTCAAAAAACTTGTCCAACTTGTGGAGGGGTATTTATACCTATCTGGCAAAAAGGAGAAATTAAATGTAAGAAATGCAATTCCAGGATAAAAACCAATGATTTAAGCGAAATCGAACAGGATAAATTACAAGATTGGAATAGAAACAATTTTAATCGACTAGGTGTCTAAATGGAAATAGAGAGATTTGATCGCAGATTAGGCCTTTATTCAGCAACCATGATTTCGCTGGGAACTATGATAGGATCCGCGATATTTGTTCTGCATGGTGAAACATTTCAAGCTGCAGGCCCCTCTGCGTCTCTCGCCAATCTGCTTGCCGGTGCCGCCGCCTTCTTTACCGCTTTTGCTTTCTGTGAGTTAGTTACTTTTATCCCGAAGGCGGGTGGTGGGTATGCTTATGTCAGAGATGCTGTGGACAATGATACAGTGGGATTTATTGCAGGTTTGGGTTTTATGTTGGCCTACGCAATTTCCTCCGGTCTTTTCGCTATAGGTTTTGGGATATTCCTGAACTATTTTCTTCCGTTTATCCCCTCTATGGTGGGGGCATATGCAATCATTATCTATGTCATGATTACAAATATAAGAGGTATTGAGAATACAGGTAACCTTCAAAAAGTAATCACTACATTGCTTATTGTCATATTGTTGTGGTATATTATCCATGGAGTTTTTCACATGAATCTCTCACTCCAAACATCTTATTTCCCAGAGGGTTTCTCGGGAACAGCGATCGCGACGGGGTTCTTATATATCACATTTATCGGGTTTGGTTTGGTTACTACAGCTGCTGAAGAAGTGATTGAACCCAAGAAAAATATCCCGCGTGCAATACTCATTTCTTTAGCCTTTGCAACTGTCCTTAAGACTGCAGTGTTTCTTGTAGGCAGTTCGATCATTCATTGGGAACAGTTGGTTCCAGCCGTAACAAATCATCCTTTTACTGATGTTGCAGTTGAGATGGCTGGAGCAGCCGGAGGATATATATTTGCTATAGCGGGCATCGTTGCTACGGTCTCTTCCATAAACACTGCCATGCTAGCGTCCTCAAGAACATCTTTCGCAATGAGTCGCGATCAACATCTCCCCAGTATATTCAGAAACATCAACGACTATACCAAAACCCCGATTTTCTCGGTTTTGGTGGCGGCATTAATGGTTATTTTGGTCAGCACATTTATGGATCTGAGATTGATCTCTGACGTAAGCAGCATACTTATACTGGTCGGATTCTCCTTTGTGAATTTGGCAGTAATTCTTTTCAGAAAAAAGAAACCGAACGTTAAACGGTCTTTCAAAGTCCCAGGATATCCAGCGACACCTATTCTAGGAATTTTGATAAACGGAGCCTTGATATCGCAACTATTAGCAAACCTTCGGGTGACAATTATGATTGCAGCGATAATCTTTGGTGGTCTTGGATATTATTTATTTATAAAACCCAAACTGAGCAAACGTTCAAAAGGAATAACAACCCAGCCAATTCCAGATATACAAGTGGAAAAACCCGAACCTGATAAAGGTTACACAGTCTTGACACCAATCGCCAACTTCGACTACGCTCAAGATCTAGCATTACTTAGTAGTAAAATAGTTTGTCCGTATGAGGGTAGAGTCATACCTCTTCACGTCACAAAAGTCCCCGAAATTTTGCCACTAGACTTCAGAGGCAACCAGTATAGGAAAGAAGCTGAAAAATACCGAAATATAGCGGAAGAAATACGTAAAAAAGATGTTTGTAAAGAATACGTTTCCGAACCAATATCGATATCTTCAAGAGACGTCCCCCACGCAATTAAGATAGCGGCCGAAAAAACGAACCCCAACCTAGTGCTCGTGGGTTGGCACAAGTCTGGTTTCTCCGAAAAAATGCTTGGAGGAACAGTCCAAAAAGTGATGGAACAAATATCCCACCCCATCAGTATCTATAAAATCAAAGATAGTAGAAACATCAAACGAATCCTCTATCTCTACGGAGGTGGACGACACTCACAACACGCAGCTGATCTAGTCAAACGTGTAGCCGAAGGATACGGAGCTGAAGTAGTATTTCTCAGAGTAGTTGATAGGGCGGCCTCTAGTCAAGAAAAAACAGAAGTAGAAAAGGTCTTACGCAGAGGGCTTGAAAAACTCGATATTAAAGGTGACACCAAAATCATTGAGTCTAATTCATTTGTGGAAGAAATAGTGAAAGAATCTCAAGACTACGATATGATAGTAATGGGAATCAGCACTGACTGGGGAGTCAAAAAATACCTCACCGGTAAAGTTAGCGACAAAATTATGGATAGAGTCAAATGCAACGGACTTATAGTGAGGGGGCCGAAAAAAGTTACCGAACAAAAACAGATTTTCCGCCGTATTCTCAGCAGAATAAAAAAAGCCCTGATAGAATAAAGTAAACTAGATCATTCACGAGAATATAAACTAGAACTAGTATTATGTCCAAAGAATTCTACGACATATGACTTTTATGTTGTCCGCTACTCCATGACCATTAAGTTCGATTTCACGTAGACTTCTTTCAATCGCTCCGGCGAATAGTCTGTGTAATGTTTAGCTCTGACAGAACGGGGTATTCTACCACAGAAAGCGTCTATGTGTTCGCCACTAACTCCTAGATTTCTCATTTCTTTGGCAAACCATTTCCTCAAGTCCTGAGGTGTAATA